>CAZOHQ010000169.1:0-3871 GCA_964579455.1 uncultured Syntrophaceae bacterium
GCATCCAGGCTGCCGGGGCTGAATTTTTACTGATATGCACAAACACCATGCATAAGGTAGCGCCGCATATAGAAGAAGCTGTTCACATTCCTGTGCTGCATATAGCCGATGCGACAGCGGAAGTTCTTGTCAAGAACGGCATTAAGAAAGTTGGCCTCTTGGGCACCGCCTTTACCATGGAGCATGACTTTTATAAGGGACGTTTGAACCGGAAATATGGTTTAGATGTACTGGTCCCTCATACGGGAGACAGAAAGATTGTTCACGATATCATTTATCAGGAGCTTTGTCTGGGCCGGATTACGGCCGACTCCAAAGCGGAGTATCTCCGCATTATTGAGAGCCTGGCCAGTGAGGGCGCTGAAGCGGTGATTCTTGGCTGTACAGAGATCGGTATGTTGGTGAATCAAAGCGATGCCGGAGTTACATTATACGATACGACTGAGATACACGCTCAAAAAGCGGTTGAATACGCAATATCTCATGACCAGTAACCCGGACGGCAACAATGTTCCGAGCTTTATACTCAGAGGAATGTAAGTCGGATGAAATTCAAAAAGATGAAAGCAAAGTTGGTAGATGTGTTTGCTGAAGGGAAACTGACCGGTAATGGTCTGACGATCTTTTGGAACTGTAACGACCTGTCTTCAGACGATATGCGGGCCTTAACGCGAGAGATGCGTCAATTCGAGTCCATCTTTGTTCTGGGTGAGCCGGAAGGTAATACCGTCAGAGCCAGGATATTCACCATGGAAGAAGAATTGGATTTTGCCGGTCATCCCCTCATCGGCTTAGCGGCACACCTGCACGAAGAGTACGGTACGAAAGATACGCATCAGTGGATCATTGAACTTACATCCAGGCCCGTTCATCTCGTGAGCTATTCCAGAGGAGACCACTATTCCGCTGAGATGAAGCAGGGTGCTCCCGAGTTTATCAGCGTCTTAAATCAGTCGCAAAGAGATGAGGTTTTATCAGCACTGAACGTGAATCAAGATGATGCGGCAAACATGCCGTGTGAGGTTATCTCTAACGGCATGCCCTATTTAATTGTTCCCGTTACTCACGGGATCGAGCGAGCAAGAATATTGACTACGGATTTTGAATCACTATTACATCGGTATGGAGCCAAGTTTGTCTACGTGTTGGATGTACATTCATTCGAAGGGCGCACATGGGATAATAAGGGGAAAGTCGAAGATATTGCAACCGGCAGTGCGGCAGGGCCCGCGGCAGCCTTTTTATGTAAAGCCGGACTTGTATCGGGGAACACATCGTTGAACATACGTCAAGGGCGCATGGTTGGCAGGCCGAGTAACATAGGAGTTTTCATAGAAATGAACGAGCGTACGATAACTGATATTGTAGTACGTGGTGATATCCACACGGTCGCATCAATATCGTTTTAATAGATTGGAAAATCAGGGAACATTCATGATACGTTTAGTCGAGGAGAAAACGGAGATTTCCCCTGACTAAAGACAGGAACGAAAAGTTTGTAAATAAACATTTGAAAGGAAAAAATAATGAGCAAAACAAAACAGAATCTTCAGGAGGCATTCGCGGGTGAGTCCCAGGCAAACAGAAAATATCTGGCCTTTGCAAAGCAGGCAGACAAGGAAGGATATCCCCGTGCTGCAAAGCTGTTCAGGGCCGCGGCAGAGGCGGAGACCGTGCATGCCCACGCCCATCTGAAGGCCTTGGGCGGCATACACAGCACCCTTGAAAATCTACAAGAGGCGGAAGAAGGCGAGATCCATGAATTCAAGTCGATGTATCCCGCAATGATCGAAACCGCCCGGGAAGAGGGAAACAAGGCAGCGGAGAGAAGTTTCGTGTTCGCCAATGCGGTTGAGGAGATCCACGCGGGATTATATCAGAAGATGATCAAAGATCTTGATAATCCGCCTGAGGTTGACTGCTATTATGTCTGCTCGATATGCGGCTACACCCATGAGAGCGAGGCCCCGGAGACTTGCCCTGTCTGCGGCGCGAAACAGAAGGCATTTTTCAAGGTGGATTGAACAAGACGTATTACCTTAGGGTAAAGAACCCCTGGAGGAATGTGGGTCAAATCTTTACGGCCTGTTGCCCAACAGGGGCGCAGTTCGGACGGACTGACGCTCACCGCAGTTGCCCGTTGATATGTGTCTAAGGAGAAAAACACATGCACATAACTGATACGCCTTTCGGTATTACGAATTGGTCGGAAATCGAACGAACCGAACACAAAGGCGATACCGGCGTTGCTTATTGGAGAACGCGGAATTTCGGAGATATTCGAGTCCGGATGGTTGAGTATTCTCCAGGCTATCTTGCGGATCACTGGTGCAGTAAGGGACATATTCTATTGTGCCTTGAAGGTGAATTGCACACAGAGCTGGAAGATGGTCGCACGTTTATTCTCAAGCCTGGCATGAGCTATCAAGTGGCTGATAATGCAGAGCCTCATCGCTCCTCAACAGCAGGAGGGGTTACGCTCTTTATTGTCGATTAACGCCAGACACATGAGAAGACGCCAGTCGGACGCTCGACACCGCTGAAGCGTAACGGTGGACGGCCGGGTGTTTATTGAGATCAGTGTACCAAAAGATCAAAGGAGGAAAATATGCGAATCCTCGCCATTAATTCCAGTCCCCGTGGTGGCGGTCAGACCGAAGCAAAAACCGCGCGACCGATCAGCAATGTTGCCGTACATGGGTTTGGCGTCTGAAGGTTCATATGAGTTCAATTTCTGCTCATGCCGTACCGCATCGGACAAAATCAACCACCCATGAATTTACACGTGACGATCACCTGAAAACTGCTGTCGCCTTTTGCGAAAAGAGATTGAAAATCCCTTTTAGTTATGCTACGAAATAAAAAAACGTAGCACAGGTGCCCGATATGTCGGAGATTGTCAGGTTTGGTGTTTCCTTAGATAAAGCACTTCTGGAGAAATTTGATCATTTGATCAGAACGAGGCAATACACCAATCGCTCTGAAGCGTTTCGTGATCTTATCCGCCAGGAGTTGGTTAAGGAGGAATGGGAGAGGGATCAGGAAGTTATCGGGGCTGTCACTATCATTTATGACCACCATCAACGAGCGGTCTTGCACCGAATCAACGACATTCAGCATGATTTTCTAAAAATAATCATTTCTACTCAGCATATCCACCTGGATCACGATACTTGCTGTGAGATTATCGCTGTGAGGGGCAAAGCCGGGGATGTTCAAAGATTGTCGGATACCCTGAAATCCGTTAAAGGCGTCAGACATGAAACACTGAATATGTCCAGCACGGGGAGAGCGATTATATAGGCATCATTTTTTTTGACCGGCTAGTAACACGATTACGAAAAATGTGCCATGCACCATGCGATTGTGCACTATGGTATATAGGAAGGAGCTTAGGATAAATTCATGCATATTCCTGATGGTTTTTTGTCAACAACTACCTGGGTTCCTGCCTGGCTGCTTTCGATAGGGGGGGTGGGATACAGCCTGAAAAGAACCGCGCGCGTGATGAAGGATCGAATGATTCCGATGATGGGCGTGATGTCCGCTTTTATTTTCGCGGCGCAGATGGTCAACTTTCCCGTCATGGGCGGCACCTCCGGTCATCTGATTGGTGGTGTTTTAGCGGCTGTCTTCCTGGGACCGTTTGCGGGAGCGATTGTGCTGACCTGTGTCTTGGTTGTGCAATGTTTGATTTTTCAGGATGGTGGTCTGACCGCCATGGGGGCGAATATCTTCAACATGGCGATTGTGGGAACAATGGGGGGATACCTTCTGTACAAAGGGATCAGCCTGTTGATACCTTCCAGAAAGGGTATTATGGTTGCAGCGGCCATCGCCTCATGGTTTTCCGTTTTTGCTGCCGCGGCCG
>CAZOHQ010000169.1:3971-5209 GCA_964579455.1 uncultured Syntrophaceae bacterium
CTATTGCCGGCATTATAGGAACATTGTTGATGTTTGTTATGGGATATGGGGTAGCGCGGTTACTGAAAAGAAGAACGTAACATGAGGCATGCTTACATTGATGAACACAGCGGGATAGAGAGCCTTATCCACCATCTGGACCCCCGGATCAAGATCATCACCTTTGTGGGTTTTGTCTTCTTCATCGTCTTTACCAACCCCACTTCCTGGCTGACGTTTTTGTTGTACGGGCTGATTCTGGGAATTCTGATCGCCCTGTCCAGGATTCCCGTCTGGCATATGTTTAAAAAGTCTCTGGTAGTGATTCCCTTTGTGCTGGTCGTGGCCCTGTTTATTCCTTTTATGGATCACGGAGGGGGCTATTCTTTGGGGCCATTCGGGGTGCACCTGTCGCATACCGGCCTGATGGTTTTCTGGAATGTGCTGATCAAATCATATCTATCGGTTCTGTGCGTGATCCTGCTGACGGCCAGCACACGCTTTTCTGATCTTTTGAAGGGTTTTGAAAGGCTCAAATGTCCTCAGCTGATCGTCATGGTGCTGTCCTTCATGTACCGGTATATCTTTGTGATCAAAGATGAGTTTATGAAGATGAAGCAGGCCAAGGCATCCCGATCGGTGGGGGGCTCACAGTGGGTGCATATGAAAGCGCGGGCCAATATGGTCGGCGTCCTGTTTGTCAGGGCTTATGAAAGAGGAGAATCCGTTTACCTCGCCATGGGTGCCCGGGGTTTCGATGGTACGGTCCGTACGCTTCATCCCTTTCGGATTACGACCGCGGACGTATTGTTTGTATCGGCTATGCTGGTGTCATTGACTGGTGTTTACGTGATCGGTGTGTAAGATGCCCAGAAAAATGGTGGAGGTCAAGAATCTCTATTATACGTATCCCGATGGTTCCCGTGCCCTTACGGGAGTGAATCTGGATGTTTTTGAAGGGGACAGTCTGGGGATTATCGGTTCGAATGGCGCCGGCAAATCTACCTTCTTACTGCATCTCAATGGTATTCTTCAGACAAATGGCGCCGTCCGGGTGATGGATATGGATATGACGGACAAGAACCTGCCCCGTATCCGGTCCCTGGTCGGTCTTGTGTTTCAGGATCCGGATAATCAGTTGTTCATGCCGACCGTTTTCGATGATGTGGGCTTCGGTCCGATCAATATGGGTTTGAGGGAAAGTGAGGTGGAACGAATGGTTCAGTCGGCTTTGGCGGAAGTGGATATGCTCGATTTCG
>CAZOHQ010000170.1:0-5111 GCA_964579455.1 uncultured Syntrophaceae bacterium
TCCGGCGTTCGACAGTCGATGATCTGGATCGCGTCAGCTTCCTGGTGCCATCGAACATAAGCCTCCTGTGCGGTCACATATTTCTTGAGCACGCTCTGCTTCTTCTGGTACGGTTCGGGTGCGTCGGCCATACACAGGGTGACGGCGCCTGAAAACACAATCATCAGGGCGCACATCAGGAAAACGAATCGTCTCCTCATAGTAATCTCCGTTCATTACACATTCGTGTCTGTCTGATATGAATTTTATTTTTCGTAAAGCACGTTTTAGAAAAACTGCCTTGTGAGTCAATGGGATATGGTCACGGGAAATCCACCATACCTCCACAGTACATTTTCAAAGCCCATAATCACTTGTATGCCTGAAGAAGATATTTCCATCGGGCAACATGTACTTTTTCATCAGCCCAATTTTTTTCTATGATCTTGCAGGTTTCATCATCCCAGGTTACCTCCTTGAGGAGTTCTTCATACCCCTTGACTGCAAGATTTTCCGTCCAGATACCCGTCCTCAGTATCATTGTCTTACCAATGATTTTCGAGAATACCCCGAAACAAAAACCGACGATCCAGTACATCCATCGTATACAACTGGGATTCCAACCATACTCGTAAAGCTTAACCTGAAAATCCTGATAGTGGGTCATCTCATTACACATCGCGACAACGAGATGACGGTCAAGTTCCGCATCGCTCCCGCCGATTTGAAACCTATAGATAGTCTGTGCCATTAATTCGAGGGTGTGTAGTTTATGTAGTCCTTTCCTGATCTTTTTCAAATCGTCGAGGGACATCCCCTTGCCCCTCATCCTAAATTCGTCTATTACAATCTCGGTCCGTACCACTTCTCTCACTGCTTCACCTATTTTAGCCATGATCGATACCTCCTTCAGTTTTGAAATGAAAGCTATCTGCTTCCTTCCGTTGTTTTTGATCCATGGAGAAGAAAGGATAAATTGATTGATATGACTATAACGACCAGTTATATTAATCCTCATAGATTAACAGCTATTGTAAAATAACAGTTTTTAATGTGGGGATGCAAATATTTATTGAAGCTCACCGCAACACGTTGCGGGCAATCTTCGATTGTTAAGGAAGATGTTTATTTTTTATTCACACGCCGACGCCGACGCAAGCTGCGGGGAATACGCTCTCTGTTCAATTCAATATCCGGCTAATAGTATATATCATAAACGGATTTTGAAAAAACTATTTCTATTGCTGTTCGGGGCTTCGATCGAACAAAGCACCATCCTTCTACGACTGGAGAATATTATATGAGATGTCCGATATCTTTTATCATGCTGATCCTTCTCGCTTTTCATTGTGTGTGTCCCCACAGTTGTTTTCCTGAAGAAACCATCGGAAAGATCGAGGCGCAAAGGGTTACGGTCTTCTTCGCAAAGCCGATTGAAGCTTCAGCCAGGGATATTATCTCGATCTATCCAGGAGTTCAAAGAGAACTCGAAGAAATGTTGGGCTGGGAGTTGGGGTACAGGCCCACTGTTTTTCTGATCAAAGATCGTGACAAATTTGAAAAGATGATTGGAACCAACCTTTTTGTCGCCATGGCCGTACCACAAAAAAAACTTATTATCATCGATCACTCCCGGATGATCCAGCCATTTACCCTGCGGGCAACATTGAAACATGAGCTATGCCACCTGATTCTCCATCAGCACATTAAAGATGACAATCTTCCTCGATGGCTGAACGAGGGCATTGCACAATGGACCAGCGACGGACTGGCGGAAATAATTATGAAGAGTGACCGATTCATTCTCAACAGGGCTGTTTTCACACATCGCTATATTCGTCTGGAAGAGTTACGCCACTACTTCCCCCGGAACAAAAACGCGCTTCAACTCGCGTATGAGGAAAGCAAGAGCATTGTCGAGTACATAATCAGGAAATACGGCACCGGGAGAATGCTCCGTATTCTGTATGATATGGAAGACGGTAAGGATTTCGATACCGCCCTTTCAAGCAACCTTTTCATTTCTCTGGACGAACTGGAAGCCGGGTGGCGCAAGCACCTGAAACAAAAATTTTCATGGCTTCTGCTCCTCAACGCCTATTTCTATCAGATTCTCTTTTTTCTTTCAGCTGTCCTGCTCGCGGTAGTGGGATCCGTAACACTGCTGAGACGGAGGAGAGACCGCCTGAAAGAGTACGAGGATGACGATTGGGAAAATCCGTCTGATCAGTGAAATTAAATACAGTTTCAAATGTTCCCCGTTTTAAAGAATACCTCCACTTAATTGAAGAATATAGCCCAGATTAGTTGCTTGTTAACGGCACATTGTGTTATTAAGCTGGGTCAATAATTTTATGAATATATAATCAGGGGATGGAAATGGACTACAAAGACACACTGAATCTGCCGAAGACCAGTTTTTCAATGAAGGCGAATCTGGCCCGTAAAGAACCGGAGATGCTAGAACAATGGGAAGAAATGGACATCTATGGAAAAATAAGAACCGTATCAAAGGGGCGGAAAAGATACATTCTTCATGACGGCCCTCCCTATGCGAATGGTGATATCCATCTCGGAACGGCACTGAATAAGATAATCAAGGACATTGTCATAAAATCAAAAAACATGGTTGGTTTTGACTGTGTATATGTTCCGGGATGGGACTGCCACGGCCTTCCCATAGAGCATCAGGTTGACAAGGAACTGGGCGAGAAACAGCACACCATGCCGCAGGCGGAGAAGAGAAGACTCTGCCGTACTTACGCCGGAAGGTTTCTTGACATTCAGAGGAAGCAATTCAAGAGGTTTGGCGTGTTTGGCGAGTGGGACAATCCGTACGTGACTATGGATTACGACTATGAAGCGACAACTATCGCGGAATTCGGAAAGCTTCTCCTCAGTGGTGATGTGTACAAGGGGAAAAAACCAGTCTACTGGTGCGCTTCATGTAAGACAGCCCTCGCCGAGGCGGAGGTGGAATATGCCGACCATACGACACCTTCCATATATGTAAAATTCCCGATGACGTCTGATATATCCGGCGTGCTCCCCACACTTTCGGGCGAGAAGGTCAGCGTAGTCATCTGGACGACTACGCCTTGGACAATTCCCGCCAATCTCGCCATCGCTCTGCATGAAGATTTTGACTATGTGGCGATCAAGGTGGAGGGAGAGGTGCTAATCTTTGCGAAGGATCTGCAGGACTACTGTCTGGATGCCTTTGGCTTCAGAGATAAGGAATATGAGATCCTGGATGAGTTTAAAGGCAGAGTTTTAGAGGGATTAAAATGCCGGCATCCCTTTATCGATCGTGAGAGCATACTGATACTTGCGCCCTTTGTGACCCTGGATGCCGGGACGGGATGTGTCCATATCGCTCCCGGTCATGGCCAGGAAGACTATGAGATCGGCCTTGAATATGGCCTGGATGTCTATGCGCCGGTGGATGATGACGGCAGGTTTACTCCCGATGTGGACTTTTTTGCCGGCCAGTTTGTGTTTGACGCAAATGAAGCGGTGAATGATAAACTGAAAGAAGTGGGGGCTCTTCTGGGCACTATGAATATACCGAACCAGTATCCGCACTGCTGGAGGTGCAAGAATCCCATTATCTTCAGATCGACGGAACAGTGGTTTATTTCGATGGAGAACAATGGCCTGCGTGAGAAGGCACTGGGGGCCATAGACAGTGTGAACTGGTTCCCTTCATGGGGACGCGACCGTATATACGGCATGATAGAAAACAGGCCCGACTGGTGCATATCGAGACAGCGCTCGTGGGGGGTGCCTATTACAGTATTTTACTGCAAAGATTGCGGCAATTACCTGGCCACAAAAGAAATCCTTGATCATGTTGTCGCCCTGGTCAGAGAGCATGGTGCCGATATATGGTTTGAGAGAGACGTAAAGGATCTACTTCCAGACGGGACGGTATGTCCGACCTGTGGTGGAACAGATTTCAAAAAGGAGACCGATATCCTTGATGTCTGGTTTGACTCCGGAGTGAGCCACGCGGCAGTGCTTGAGAAGAGAGATAACCTTGAATCGCCCTGTGACATGTATCTGGAGGGGAATGACCAGCACCGGGGATGGTTCCATTCTTCCCTCCTGGAGTCGGTAGGAACCCGTGGCAGAGCTCCTTACAAGAATGTGCTGACCCACGGGATGGTGGTGGATGGAGAGGGGAAGAAGATGTCCAAGTCTCTGGGCAATTTCGTCGATCCCCAGAAGATGATCGACCAGTACGGGGCAGAGATACTGCGCCTGTGGGTTGCCGCCGAGGACTACACTGCCGACATCAGAATATCTGAGGAGATCCTCAAGCGTCTCGTTGAGGCATACCGGCGGATTCGTAATACGAGCAGATACATACTGGGCAACCTTTACGACTTTGATTGCAGCAAAGATATGGTTGCCGTGGAGGATATGGAGGAACTGGACCGGTGGGCCCTCCACCGCCTCCAGGAGATCATCCGGAGGGTAAGGGATGCGTACGACAATTATCAGTTTCATGCCGTGTACTACACACTGTACAATTTCTGCAGTGTCGATCTGAGTTCCCTCTACCTGGATGTCCTGAAGGACCGGTTGTATACCTCGAAGGCCGCGTCACGGGAGAGAAGGTCCGCCCAGAGCGCAATGTATATCATCCTTGACGCCATGACGAAGCTCCTTACCCCGGTGCTTGCCTTTACCTCAGAGGAGATATGGGCAAGTATGCCCGATTATGATGGGAAGGCAGAGAGCGTTCATATGACGCAGTTCCCGGATGTGGACCCGCGTTACTGTGATGAAGAGCTCGGCAAGAAGTGGGAAACGCTGATCGCGGTCAAGGGGGAGATATCAAAGACCATAGAGATGGCCAGGCAGAAAAAGGTGGTGGGTCACTCCCTCGACAGCTGCGTGACCGTCCAGGCCCCTGAAAAGCTGCAGGCCTTGCTGACGGAGTATAGCAACATCCTGAAGGCGTTGCTTATCGTTTCGCAGGTGGATGTTATTTCAGAGGGCACGATTCCCGATTCTTACGAAAGCACGGAGTTCGAAGGCCTGAAGGTAGGTGTCTCGAAGGCGCGAGGGGTGAAGTGCGAGCGGTGCTGGAACTACAGTGAGACGGTAGGGGAGAGTCTCGATCA
>CAZOHQ010000171.1:0-5108 GCA_964579455.1 uncultured Syntrophaceae bacterium
TAAGCGAAACAATTCAGAACCCTGAGCCCCGTTGTCAATCTGGCAACGAGCTTCCGGTTGCAGCGCATATCCAGAAACCGACCGCTATTCAACCCATCATCGAGGTCGACGGCGAAATGAAGGGCGTTCTCCTCAACCACCGTCCGGGACGGCGCCTGATCGAGCCAGACGCTCGCGTTGATCTGATCCGACTTGAGCGCCTGTGGATCGAGCCTCTCTTTAATAATAAGGAAACGGGCGCCAAGGCGGCTTGTAACAAATTCAGCCAGGGCTTCCTTGTGGTCGATCCATTGCTTATCGAACAGATGGATTACACAGCGGTCATCGTACTGCTCGAGCACTAATCCGGGCAGCCCGTCGCCAAGCCCGTTGACGAGCCGCAGGGCATTCGTTATCTTCCTCAGAGGCCTGCGCCTGCTGATGGCCGCCTCGATACGGTCGATCGTTTTCTTGTCCATCGTTACAGATCCTGACATTGCTCAAATAAACCGCGCCCGGTTCACCGGGACGGGCGCAAATAATAGGAACATTAAGGGGATATCATATATATTAAGGTCTTTCTTCTTCGTGAAACAGGTATGGTGTTCCCGGAATTCACCTCGTGACAGGATTTAGCAGACTTCTGTAGCCCGTCGTATCTCATCTTTTACAAGATCACTGGTTTCATCAATAAGTCCTTTTAAAGCAGTTAGCGCTTCTGGCCCGCCGATATTGCCGATGGCCCATACCGTCATTCCGCGAACACGCTCGTCCTGATTCTCTTCGAACGCACGGGCGAGATCGGCAATGTATTTTTTGTCGCGGCTGTTTCCCATCACCCTCGCCACGTTCATCTTCCACCGCCACATGTCGTGATAAGACATATAGAACATGTGGGGCCATATTTTGGTTTCAAAATATTCCCTGTCCATGTGCAGCAGGCGTGATAGCTCAAAATTGTTCTCTTTCGCTGCAACTTTTTCATTCAGTGGAAGTTCCTGGGCGAGCCAGGGCTGGTTTCGCGGGCAGACATTCTGGCATCTGTCACATCCATATACAAACATACCCATGGGCTCCCTAAATTCCAATGGAGTTATTCCTTCACCAAAATAGGTCAGATATGATATGCATTTGCGCGGATCTATCCGACCATTCCCCTGTAATGCTCTTGTCGGACAGGCAGCAATGCAGACGTTTCTGCACCAGTCCGGACAACCTATTTCCATGGTTGGTAAACCGGGTTCAAAAGCCTCGTCGATAACGATGGCAATGGGAAGGGTCCAGGAACCCCCTCGAGCTACCTTATTGGAATAAAACAGGCAGTTTTTCCCAAAGGTGCCCATACCTGCCCGTGCCGCAGCCACCCGGTGTGGTAAATTGAACGGCACTTTCGAATCGATGCCGTTATCACGCAGAAATGATCGGAACGCCTTGATTCGCTTGCTCAGTCCGTCATGAGTCACCCGATCATCATCAAGGTAGCAGCGTCCGAAATTCCCTTCTATAGAACGTGGGTAGGACTTTCTGAAATAGACCTCCATAAGAATAATAATCGTTTTGGCGTTCGGTAGAATGGTGGCGGGATCTGTCCCGTTTAATAGATCAAGTCCGACCGCCTCCGCCCATTCATACTCTTCACGCCTGTCGAGGAGGAATTGCTTATGATCCGGAAACGGGTCGGCCGTTGTAAAACCAATGTCTTCGAAGCCATACTCATATGCTGTCTTGATAATATCGGATTTAGCGATCATTTTGTTCTCCTGAAATGGGCTTTCCTATTTCGACTTAAATAGGGACAAATCCCTTTTTACCTATATAATGCGTTCAAGATCATAAATATGCTAAATCACTAACTCTATTATGATATCTTGTCAAGGAATATTACGGTGAGACTTTCGAACGGTAATTGTTGTCCTTCTCCTGAAACGATTTTGAAGAGAGTGGATACCCTTCCTATCGTTGGAAGTATTTGGTGATATTCGGAAAATGTCTCTGCATGGATGCCCTCAAGAAGATAGCTCTCATAGCGCGATGATACTTTTATTTGTGCCGGAGAGGTCTGTCAATATTGTGCCGGGAATGACCTTTATGACAGATGAACTGACCAAATAGCAAGTCAATCTCTCAAAAGGATAAACACAGCGATACATCCCTTTTTCGATCGATACTCCCGATTGTGGTCAATATCTTATTGACATACACGAGTGTCCTTGTTATCTTTTTTACACTCTTATCAGTTTCCTATCAGTAGCAATATCTTATTCAAATTCCTTATCCTTCAGGCGGTTCTGTCAGGCACAACGGTTGAATATCTCAAACTGTCGGGGTCAGATGTGAAATGATACTATAGAGTCATATATACAATGAACAACGGATGAGTGAGGGCACGACCGAAGTCATCGTCAGTTTTGATTGATTCCAGAGAGAAGGGATCGTTCACTATGATGGTTTACACAGATATCAGGGCTGAACAATGCTGAGAACAAAACTATTCAAGTGGTTTGCCGCGTTGGTCATAGCATTCGGATTGATTTCGTCATTTATCGCCGTGCGACTGATAGAGAGCGGAGTAGTTAAAGAGGCTCAGATGCGCGTCATTTCAGATTTACGAGGGGCACGGACCTATCAAAAGAGCACATTACGTGAGATTCAAGTTGCGCTGGAACTTGCCGCCGACGAGCAGCCGATCATCGATGCTTGCACTAAGAAGCCTCTTCAGGATCGGAAACTCAGGGACCGGCTCGAAACGGTGCGGAAGGCATTACATCTCGATTTTCTGACGGTAGTTCAAGCGGATGCTAAAATAATTGCACGGGCTGCTCCACCATACAATAGAGGTGACAGCCTTTCTCACAACAAAAACCTTCGTCAGACCCTTCTGGGAAATGCCGTCACGGGGGTTGCACTCATGTCCCCCGAGGAACTGGAACGTGAAGGGACGGACCTTTCGGAAAGGGCATTCATAGAACTTCGTGAAACTCAACACGCGGCACCGAGCGCACGAACTGAAGAGAGGCGCGGCATGGTTCTGCTGTCCGCCGTTCCTGTCAGGAACGAAGGCCGGGTATCGGGTGCTATCTATGGCGGTATATTGTTGAACAAGAACTATCCCATGGTGGACAGGATCAGAGACGTTGTTTTCAAAGATGAAGAATATGAGGGAAGGGCGGCCGGCACGGTAACAATATTTCTTGCAGACAGTCGTATCGCCACCACGGTTACCCTGGAGGATGGCACAAGGGCGCTGGGGACGAGAGTTTCAGCGGAAGTTGCCGAAAGGGTCTTGGAAAAAGGTGAAAGATGGGAGGGCCGGGCTTTTGTCGTACGCGACTGGTATCTCACCGCTTACGAACCGATTGTCGACATTGAGGGGAGCATCATCGGGATGCTCTATGTGGGACTTCTGGAACTCCCGTACAGAAACCTGGTCAAAAATACCATGTATACATATATCATTCTTTCCTTTTGCGTTCTGGCACTGGCCCTTGCCCTGACATTTTTCCTCGCTTCCAGGATAGCGAGACCTCTTCATCTCCTCGCGGAGTCGGCTAAAAAGATGAATGACAGAGATCCTTTTCAGCCCGTCGTATATAAAAAGGCATCAAAAGAGACACAGGTCCTGATCACATCCTTCAACGATATGGTAAAAACCCTGATTGAGCGAGAGGACGATCTTCAGAAAACGAACAGAGACCTTGAAAAGGCAAACGATGATCTGGAAGCTCTGAATTATGATTACATGGAAGCCGTCGGATTTGTGTCTCACGAGCTGAAAAGCCCGCTGGCCGCCATCCAGAATTATATCTATCTCATGGAGGGGCGAAAGTCCGGACCACTGACGGAGAAGCAGTCCGGATATATGAATAATATCAGTGTAAACTTGAAAAGGTTGCTCGATATGGTGCGCAATTATCTCAACCTGTCACGGATAGAGCAGGGAGTATTAAAACCGGTAAAGACCGAAGTCAATGTTCGTCAAGATGTCCTTACTCCTCTAGGTGATACGTTCAGGGAAGCAGCGGAAAGGCGTGCAATGGTCCTGACGGTTGATGTGGATCCCTGTCTGGTGGTGGAAGCGGACCTCAATATGATCCGTGAGGTTTTTGAAAATTTGGTGAGTAACGCGATAAAATATGGTCGCGAGGGCGGAGCCATAAAAATCAGTGCCGAAAAGTCCGGTGAGTTCCTTCACTGTAAGGTCTTTAACGATGGAGAGAGTATTCCCGAGGAAAAACTGAAGAATCTGTTTAAGAAATTTTCCCGCTTATATGGAGCGGATAGAGCCAACGGGCAACAAAAGGGCACCG
Organism: uncultured Syntrophaceae bacterium; assembly: GCA_964579455.1. Taxonomy (GTDB): domain Bacteria; phylum Desulfobacterota; class Syntrophia; order Syntrophales; family UBA2210; genus UBA2210. The sequence continues at coordinate 4,287 of CAZOHQ010000171.1, forward strand.
GTCTTGGCCTTTTCATTACAAGGCACATAGTAGAGGCCCACGGTGGAATGATAGATATAGAATCACAGCCCGGGAAAGGGGTCGCAGTCCTTTTTACGTTGCCAATGAAGGAAGATTGATGTGTCGGGAGAAAAGACTTTTTAAAGGATAATCAAAAAGTTGTAGTACAAAATAATATGAGGGGGTGTTCCTATGTCGATGAAAAAAAAGATTTTGATCATAGATGATGATCCCGGATTTACCGCATCTACACGTGACCTTCTGGAGGTGGAAGATTATAGCGTTATCAATCTTTCAGGAGTTTCAGGGGGCTTGGAGAAGATAAAGGAGGTGAAGCCCGATGTCATTTTGCTGGATGTCATGATGGAAAGCGCCGATTCAGGTCTGAGCACGGCGAAAAAGCTGAGGGACGATTCGGAGACCTCATCCATACCGATAATCCTCATTACCGGCATCAGCAAGGCGGAATATCTTCTTTCCAGCTATGCGCCCAACGAGGCATGGCCTAATGTGAAGACATCCTTTGAAAAACCAGTTGATCCTGGAGCTCTCATCAAAAAGTTGAAGGAGATTCTCTGATCGGTTTGTATGGGGTTTGCGTTTTCGGTGGATGATGTGAAGTCGGGTCCAAACAGATGGGAGGGGTGAAAGCGCCTCTCCCGTCTTAACTTATTAGCAGAACACCTATATCTATCGATATGCCGTCACCCGTTCATGACGTTCTATACTCCGCGCCAAAGCACTTCTGCATCGCAATAAGAAATTACAAGAGACAGGGGAAATCCCTACATCAAGCATAATGCATCCTGCCGATGGCATGGC
>CAZOHQ010000172.1:0-766 GCA_964579455.1 uncultured Syntrophaceae bacterium
TTGTTCCATTACTGGATAGATGGGATTTGTACAGCATGACAAAACGAAGAGAGGCAATAAAATGAGACCTGTTATGGTTTTGAGTCTGATATGTCTGGTCGCGGCTACACTCTTGGCTGGTGCCAACCAGCTCACGATGGAACCTATTAAAGAGGCGGGAAAACAGCTGAAAATGGATGCGTTGGCCGAGATATTTCCATTTGAAGTCGAAAAGGTAAAGGTGTGTGAAGAGAACGGAACAGTATATTATGAGCTTCTGGACGGTAGTGAAAAGCTGAAGGGTGTTGGGATTGAGACCTTTACAAACTCGGGATACAGTGGCAGAATAGATGTGTTGTTAGCGGTATCGCCGGAAGGAACAATATATAATTACAAGATTGTGTTCTCAAAAGAAACTCCCGGGTTGGGGAGCAAGCTGTCCAATCCGGAATTTAAAGAGCAGTTTAAGGGAAAATCAATGGCTCCAGGATTTGTGTGGAAGGTAAAGAAAGATCGCGGAGATGTTGACGCAATTACCGCTGCCACGATTTCTTCACGGGCTGTAATAGACGCGCTGGTCAGGGGATTGAATCTGTACGCAGAGAAATATAAATGATTCTGTTGATTTAATCCAGATCTTTGAATATTTAAGAAAATGGTGCATCCTCGGGCCGTTATTTCACAAAGCTATGGGGGGCATACCATCAACGAAGGATTGGTCGTAAACGTATTTCTCTATTTCTTTTTGCATATGATGTTTGTATTTATCGGAATGATGGTGCTGGGG
>CAZOHQ010000172.1:776-5016 GCA_964579455.1 uncultured Syntrophaceae bacterium
CGCACTAAAAAAAGGTAGATTAATAATGAACGCTTTTAATGTATTTTCGAAAGGTATAATCCGGGAAAACCCTACTTTAAGATTGCTGCTGGGGTTTTGCCCGGTCTTAGCGGTCACCACAACGGCTGTTAACGGTATAGGGATGGGCCTGGCGACCCTGTTTGTTCTATTCTGGTCTAACATAGTAATCTCCCTTGTTTCCTCGTTTATTCCGGATAAGGTCAGGATACCATGCTTTATTGTTATCATTGCCACTTTTGTTACCATTGTTGACTTACTTATCCGTGCATTTTTCCCTGAACTGAATAAATCGCTTGGAATATTTATTCCGCTTATTGTTGTAAATTGTATTATTCTCGGCAGGGCGGAAGCTTTTGCGAGTAAGAATGGTCTATTATATTCCATCTTGGACGCTTTGGGAATGGGCCTGGGATTTACGCTGTCACTGGTTATCCTGGCTTCGATACGAGAGATTTTGGGGAATTGGTCGATATTCGGGATATCGATACTTTCTGATCAGATTCCCCCAATTTTGCTTTTTGTGTTACCTCCGGGTGCGTTTTTGACTTTGGGGTTAATGATAGCTACAGTTGTGGCAATTGAAAAAAGAGGAAAAGTTACGAATGGAGGTGCTCAAAATGCAAGAGATCTTGGCTGTCATGGTAAGTGCGATCTTTGTAAATAATGTCGTTTTAGCTCAATTTCTAGGTATTTGTCCGGTCATAGGGGTTTCGAAGAAGATCAGCACCGCGCTGGGTATGGGGTTTGGTGTAACGTTTGTGATGACCCTTGCTACTCCCATTACGTATATTCTGTATTATGCAGTGCTGGTACCTTTTAATATTGAATTCATGCTCACGGTTATATTTATACTCGTTATTGCGTCACTTGTTCAGATTGTTGAACTGGTGATGAAAAAGGTGAGTAAACCTCTGTATAGTGCTTTGGGCATATATCTCCCCTTGATTACCACGAACTGTGCTATTCTCGGGGTAGCGATTCTTGCCATACAGCACAGCTATTCATTTTTGACAGCCCTTATCTTCGGGTTTTGCTCCGCTTTGGGCTTTACCCTTGCTATAGTCATCTTTGCCGGGATACGTGAAAAACTGGAAGAAGCGGACATACCCAATGCATTTGTGGGTGTTCCCATTACATTCATAGCCGCCGCTATTTTATCCTTGGCATTTATGGGTTTTTCTGGACTTGTATAGCGTTAGATGAAGCGTTTTGTTTCCTTAGGTATAGTTTTGCTCGTAGCTATTTCTGTATTTGCGCTTATTCTTTATGATAAGAGGCACAATTCAAAATTATATGCACGGCAAAGGGTCCTCATGGGGACCATCTTTGAGATAAAGGTTTTAAATAACGGATTGTCTCAGGAGAAGGCTATTGCGGCAATTGACAGCGCCTTTGCCGAAGTAGAACGTCTGGAAAAACTGATGAGTGAATGGATTCCAGACAGTCCGATTGCTCTCATTGCACGGTGCGCGGGGGAGAGGCCTGTAGCCGTTACAGATGAAATTATTGAGATAGTTGAGAAATCTCTCGCAATCTCCGAGTGGACAAGTGGTGAATTTGATATCAGTTTTAAGCCGCTTGGGCGGCTCTGGGATGTGATGAACAGGAAAGAACCTCCTGAAGATTATCACATTAAAGAGATACTCGGACTTGTTAATTACAAAAATATCCTTTTGGACAAAATCAATAACACAATTTATTTGAAAAAGCCGGGTATGGCCATAGGACTTGGCGGTATAGCCAAGGGCTATGCCGTGAGCAGAGCCGAGGGAAAGATCACTGAAGCCGGAATATCGGACTTTATTATTAATGCCGGTGGCGATCTATATTTTTCGGGAAACAGAAACGGCGAGCCGTGGAGTTGCGGGATACAAGACCCTGATAATAATGTCAACGTGCTGCTCAAATTTAAGATCAAATCCGATTGTGCCGTAGTTACGAGCGGAAACTATGAACGATTTTTCATGTTCGAAGGGAAAAAGTACCATCATATTATCGATCCGAGAACGGGATATCCCGGAACGGGTACGAAAAGCGTGACGGTGTTTGCGAAGGATGCCGCCTTTGCGGATGCCTACGCCACATCGTTTTTTCTGCTTGGCTACGAGAGGTCACTAGAAATCATTGATAAGAATAAAGATGTGGCCTTTATTATGATAGATGAGAACGGTGATATATTGAAAAGCGGAAACATTTCATCCTTTGCCGATGGTATCACTCTTGATGCACAGTAAAAAACATCACTCGGAAATGCTTATCTCCACACCTGCCCACCACCGGTACTGTCAAGTGCCGTGACATTTAGGTCAAATTGAAAGAGTGCTTCACTCCATCGGTAAGATACAAGAGACTGCGGGAGGATAACAATGCCGAACAATCATGCAGAATAAGTTCTCTTCTATCTCCTATCCGTCCTTTCTTCCCCAGTCATACGGCAGGTCATTGTCGTGGGGGTGTACGCGGAACTCATCCGGTTGGGTGTAGTCGTAAACTTCCGTTGGCGTGTTGACAACGATGGCCTCTTCCTGTGAGACGCACTTGAACCCGTGATATACGAAAGGCGGTATGTGTACCAGGATGGGGTTATGCTCTCCGGCAAAAAATTCGTTCACCTCTCTGTATGTCGGTGAGTCTTCTCTCCCGTCACACAGGACGATCTTCATGGTGCCCTTCACCACCGCCATATTGTCGGACTGCTTTTTGTGGTAGTGCCACCCCTTGACCACGCCCGGGTAGGCGGTTGTCATGTACACCTGACCGAACTTTTCAAACATTGCATCGTCGCGGCGCAGAATCTCCATTAATCTTCCGCGTTCATCCGGTATCACCTTTAACGCTTTAACTTGAACCCCTTCAATCATACAGCCACCTTCTTTCTGTTTAATCCCGATAAATCCGGGATAGTTTGTTTATGACACACTTCTCCTACACCTTGTTGGCCCCGGTTTTTGCGACCATATTTCCCGCGTACCGGAGGGATTCAAAGGTCCCAGCATCCGTCCACCAGCCGTCCAGAATGTCATGGGTAATGGTCCCTTTGCCGATGAAATGGTTGTTCACGTCGGTTATCTCCATCTCACCCCTGCTCGAAGGCTTCAGTGTCTTTATGAAATCGAAGACAGTGTCATCGTACATATAGATGCCGATAACCGCGAATGAGGACGCTGGATTTGATGGTTTCTCTTCGATGCTGAATATTCTTCCATCATCGAATGTCGGAACGCCGAACCGTTGCGGATCGTGAACCTCTTTGAGCAGCACTTTGGCCCCCTCCTTCTGCTTCCTGAAGTCCTCGACCGCATCTCGTATATTATTTTCAATAATATTGTCTCCGAGCATGACGACTATTTTGTCGTTATCGGCGAAGAATTCCGCCAGGCTCAAGGCGGCCGCTATACCCCCTTCTCCCTCCTGGTAGGTGTAATTCAGGTGTTTGAGTCCGAACTGCTTTCCGTTCCCCAGCAGCTTGAGGAAATCACCAGCATTGTTTCCCCCCGTCACGATGAGTATCTCGTCTATGCCGGCATTGACCAGCGTGGTGATCGGGTAATAGATCATGGGCTTGTCATAGATCGGAAGCAGATGCTTGTTGGTGACCTTTGTCAGCGGGTGCATCCTGGTGCCGAGACCTCCCGCGAGAACGATTCCCTTCATATGTAATTCCTCTCTTCAGTGCGTAAAATCATATTCTTGGTTCTTTCATAGAAAAATTGAGTTTCCATTTTTGAAAGGGGGATAATTTGTGTATCCGACGTTTAACGTGTGATCTTTGTGTCCCACGGAGGGGGCACGCTACCGCGCACTGTCAAAAATGCATTGCGCAAATCCTCATAGCACATTTGAGGGAGTCATGACAACCGGAAAATGTGGATAGCGTCAGGATTATTACTTTTCTTTACATGAGACATTCCGTATAGTATATAATTTATTGTATGAATATTATGTTGCGAGTGTAAGATAATGACGGATGAACAGTATATGAAAATGGCCCTGAAGCTTGCGCGCAGGGGTGAGGGATGGACGAGTCCCAATCCCATGGTGGGTGCTGTTATTGTTAGAGATAAACAAGTAATAGGGCGTGGATATCACAGGAGATACGGAGAGGCGCACGCGGAGATCAACGCGATCAATGATGTGTCAGAGCCCATCGAAGGAGCCACGTTTTATGTTACCCTGGAGCCCTGTTCCCACCATGGAAAAACTCCTCCCTGTGTTGATA
>CAZOHQ010000173.1:0-5004 GCA_964579455.1 uncultured Syntrophaceae bacterium
CGGCGAAACAAAAAACGGGAATCGAGGAATTGATGGAATTGATTCTTCTCCAGGCGGATATCCTCGAGTTGAAAGCCGATCCGGACCGGTTGGCACGAGGAGTTGTTATTGAAGCAAAACTCGACAGGGGAAGAGGTCCGGTCGCCACGGTTATTGTCCAGGAAGGCACCTTGAGAGAGGGAGATGCCATTGTTTCACGGGTGGAGCATGGCAGAGTACGAGCCATGATCAACGACAAGGGGTTCAGGGTTGCAGAAGCGGGACCTTCCATGCCGGTTGAGCTTGTGGGCTTTTCCATCGTTCCGCAGGCCGGGATGGACTTTGTGTGCGTGGAAGACGACAAAAAGGCGCGGGCCGTCAGTGAGCACTGGTTGAGGATAGATCGAGAGAAAGAGCTCTCCATGACTTCAAAGATCACTCTTGAGCAACTGTACGCAAGGATACAGGAGGGGGTCAAGGAGTTGAATGTTATTATCAAGGCCGATGTCCAGGGGTCGGTGGAGGCTCTTTCAGAGGCCCTTCTGAAGCTCAGCACAGACGATGTCAAGTTGAAGGTGGTTCACAGCTCTGCGGGCGCGATCACCGAAACGGACATCATGCTGGCGTCGGCGTCCGATGCGATAGTGATAGGATTCAAGGTCAGACCTGACCCGAGGGTCTCTGAGATTATCGAAAAGGAAGGCGTGAGCGTAAAGTTGTACGATGTCATATATGATGCCATTGCCGATGTACGAAATGCCATGGAAGGGCTCCTTGATCCTGTGTATGAAGAATCCGTTCAGGGGCATGCCGAAGTGCTTCAGGTGTTCAAGGTGTCGAAAATCGGCACTATTGCGGGAAGCCGCGTGACCGACGGCAAAATGACCAGAAATGCCCGGTTGAGGTTGTTGCGGAACGGAGCCGTCATTCATGACGGCAAATTCCTCTCGCTCAAAAGATTCAAGGATGATGCCAAGGAGGTGCTCTCCGGTTTCGAATGCGGCATCGGGATAGAAAACTTTAATGATATCCATGAAGGGGATATCATAGAAACGTATACAACGGAAAAAACAGCCAGGAAATTATAGAAAATCCTTTTTGTTTTGCATAAGAGTCTCTGTTTGATCCTTCAGGGGTTCGCAAAAATGGTGGTAGGAACTGGAATAATTGATCTTTTCGTCGAGAGTAGCAGATCTCTGAAAGAAAAGAGGGCTGTACTGCGGAGAATCTTGGGCAGGACGAAAAGCACATTCAACATTTCCATAGCGGAGGTTGGCGAACTGAACGACTGGAAGAGATGTCAAATTGGTTTCAGCATGGTGGGAAACGAGCGGGGGTTTATCAATTCGAAGGTGGATAAGGTTATAAACTTTATAGAGGGACTGCATCTGGCTGATATCGTTAATGTCGATATAGAGATGTATAACATATCTGATACCTGGAATGGTCATAGATTAGATGGATTCAACGAGTTTCAAGAGAGCTGACAGGGTTGCCGATCTCATAAAAGCTGAGGTTTCGGATATCCTGCTGAGAGAGGTAAACGACCCGCAGGTACGAAAGGTAATCGTCACCGGCGTTAAGGTTACGAATGACCTCCACCAGGCGAAAGTATTTTTTGTCCGGACAGGAGAGAGCAACTGCAGTGAGGAGACTACTAAGGGCCTGCAGAGGGCTACGGGTTTTCTGAGAAGGGAATTGGGGAAAAGATTACGGCTTCGCTATATTCCTGAAATTAAGTTTATATTTGATGAATCATTCGAATATGGAGACCGTATTAACAGATTACTGGCGGGAATAGAAAAAGATGTTTACTGAAATTATTGAAGTCATACATTCCTGTACCACCTTTCTCATAACCGCCCATGTAAGACCGGATGGCGATGCCTTGGGGTCTGAACTGGCCATATATCACGCACTGCGAGGTATGGGCAAAAAAGCCGTTGTGTATAATCAGGACCAGACGCCGGATATGTATCGATTTCTTCCCGGTTCAGAGGAAATCATACATTCCATGGAAACCGTAAATGGGTTTGATGCAGCTTTTGTCCTGGATTGCAGTGATATCAGCAGAATCGGAAATGAAGCAGACAGGATAGGCTCCTTAGACAAGATTATTAGTATTGACCATCATGTCTCCTCAGGTGGCACATTTTCTGAACTATTACTGGTCGATCCTACGGCAAGCTCCACGGGAGAGATAGAGTACCGCCTCCTGAACAGAATGGGGATTGCGGTAACCGCAGATATTGCCACGAATATATATACGGCTATTCTGACAGACACCGGTAGTTTCCGTTATTCCAACACCGGGATCGACACCTTCAGGGTGGCGGCTGATCTGGTGGAAAAAGGGGCGGACTGCCGATACATAGCCCAGAACATTTATGAAGCCAGACCAGCGGTTCAGGTCCGGCTCATGGGGAAAGTCCTGGACACCCTGGAGTTTTATCAAGGTGGAAGGGTGGGCTCCATTTGTGTCACGCAGGAGATGCTTCGCAAGGAAGGTGCGCTACCGGAGCACACAGAAGGTTTTGTGGATATAGTCCGCTCAATACAGGGTGTTGAAATTGCCGTATGTTATTATGAAGTTTATAAAGACCGATATAAGATAAGTCTGCGATCAAAGGGAAAAGTGGATGTGGAAAAAATTGCGGGCATATTGGGAGGGGGAGGACACGTGAATGCCTCCGCCTGCAGGGTTGAAGGTACTATTAAGACTATCAAGAGGAAACTGCTCGACGCCATAAAAACTGTGTCGAGGCAGCACAACCTCAGGATTTGAAGCTTTTAATATGGATGGAGTATTGATCATTGACAAACCGTCCGGCAGGACATCGCATGATATTGTCCGCGATGTCAAAAGATTGCTCGGGGCGAAAAAAGTCGGACACGCGGGGACACTGGATCCGCTGGCAACAGGAGTCCTTACCCTTTGCATCAATGAGGCGACCAAGCTTGCACAGTTCTTTACAAATGATGACAAAGAATATCGTGCCACGATGCTTCTGGGTGTCAGGACGGACACCCTCGACATTGAGGGCGAGGTGCTGGAACGCTGTAAACCCCTTCTTCAGACAAGAGAGCTTAAAGATGTGATGGATGGCTTTGTCGGTCGAATAGAGCAGAGAGTCCCGAAGTATTCGGCTGTCAAATTCAAGGGGAAGCCCCTTTACAAATGGACACGGCAGGGGGTTGACATTGAACCCCCTTTGAGAAACGTTGATGTATATTATATAAACGTGGAAACCGTAAAAATTCCCTATGTGACTTTTACGGTTTCCTGTTCTAAGGGCACCTATATACGGTCGCTGTGTGCCGATATCGGGGACACGTTGGGATGCGGAGCCTGTCTGTCAGACCTCAGACGGACGAGAAGCGGTTGCTTCGATGAGGGGAATGCCATATCACTTGAGCGTCTCACTGATGAGGAAGCGATTGGAATCCTCAAAAATAACCTTATCCCCTTAGCGAACTCGTTGCCCAGTCTCCGCAGAATCGTTGTTGATCAGGATACCGCAGACAGGATAAGGAAGGGATATCAGCCCGACTTCGGTGTTTTAAATGATAAAAAAACTCCTTTGCTGGAGAAAGGAGATCTGGTAAAATTCGTCATGCAGGATGGCAGTATCATCGCTGTTGCAAAGACGCTTTTCTCTACGGAGGAAATTCCCCAGTTGAGTAACGGGGATCAGGCGGCTAAAATTTTAAGGGTGTTTAATTAAGAAAAAAACAAGATATATGCGTAAGGGAGGATAGATAACCGTGTTAGATGAAGAGAGAAAGAAAGAGATAATAACCGATTTTCAGATCCATGAAGGTGATACGGGGTCTCCGGAAGTCCAAGTTGCCCTTCTGAGCGGAAGGATAACGTACCTGACAGAGCACTTCAAGACGCACAAAAAAGACCATCATTCCCGGAGGGGACTCCTCAAACTTGTAGGGCAGAGGAGGAGTATGCTCGATTATCTCAAGAAAAAAGATATAGAAAGATATCGGGAACTCATCAAGCGTCTCGGACTGAGAAGATAGAATAAAAAAATAGAGGAGTAAATCATAATATGAGCGAAGTATATAATACGACTTTTGCGGGCAGGGATGTGTCTGTAAAGACAAACTATCTCGCCGGACAGGCAAATGGATCCGCCGTGATTACCTATGGCGATACTGTTGTGCTTGTAACAGCGGTATCCGTTAAAGCCAAAAGAGAGGGGCTGGATTTTTTACCCCTCACGGTAGACTATCAGGAAAAAACCTTTGCCGCCGGGAAGATCCCCGGTGGATTTTTCAAGAGAGAGGGGCGCCTCAACGAGAAAGAGATCCTTACATCGAGAATTATTGACAGATCCATACGCCCCCTTTTCCCCGAGGGGTATTTTCATGAGACCCAGATAATCGCGACGGTGCTTTCAGTTGATAATGAAAATGATTCCGATGTCGCCTCCATGCTCGGAACCTCCGTGGCTCTTGGCATATCCGACATACCATTCAAAGGTCCTATCGCGGGAGTGAGAGTGGGAAGACTGGAGGGAAAGCTGGTGTGCAACCCTTCCTCAGTGGAAAAAGCCGAGAGCGATCTGGACCTGTTCCTTGTTGGAAGAAAAGTGCCTTCAGCTGATGGAAAGAGAGACTTCGATGTCAATCTCATCATGCTTGAGGGAGGGGCCTGGGAAATACCTGAGGATGAAATACTGGAGGCCATTAGTTTCGGGCTCGAATCAATGCGGCCGGCCATCGAACTTCAGGATAGTATCTGCCAGGCAATTGGAAAGCCAAAGAGAGAAGTAGACCCGGTTGAGATCGGAGAAGAACTCAGACAACGGGTCAAAGATGTTGTCTATACCGGGTTGAAGGATGCCTATCTCGAGGGAAGGAAACTGGAGAGATACGCGAAGATAGGTGAAGTAAAGAAGAAGATGGTGGAAGAACTCAGCAGCGACGATGCAGGGCTTGATCCTCAGGCAAAAGCTGTCTTTGAGGAACTGGAGAGAGAAATCCTCCGTACCATGATACTGGTGGATAAAA
>CAZOHQ010000174.1:0-4994 GCA_964579455.1 uncultured Syntrophaceae bacterium
TTTTTCGGTGCCGGGTGATTTGTTGGTGGTTAAAGCCTGATATTGATATTGCAACAAACAATATATGGATGTTAGTATAAAAAAGCTCCTCTACAGACAGTAATAGTTGGGGGAGTTTTTTTCTAACGATTTAACAACAATGATGGTCATTGGGGAGAAGCGAGTAGTGAATCGGAGCTGTGAAGGGTGGATAAAGTATTTCCGTGCCGAAAAATCTAATGAGAAGCTTTACGCGGAATTCGAAGCAAGAGCAAAAAATGTATCAGCGGAAATATTTCGCATAAAAAAAATCGGAGAAGCAAAACCAATAATCTCTGAGATTATTCAGAACGTCAATGCCAGAAAAGTTATCATCGCATCTGATCCGATGATTGAACAATCAGGCATTATCAACGAAATCAACGCAATGAATGTTGCCTGCTATACGAAGAAAGAGGATATTGCCGCAAATATGCACGATGCGGATATTGGTATTTCCCGTGCTGAATTTGGCGTTGCTGAGTTCGGGGGTGTCTGTCAGGATGCTTTCTCCATCGAAAGCAGGCTGGTATCGACACTTCCGCCAATCCATATAATTTTTTTAAATCGCGCACATATTGTTCCCGGGGTTGAAGATGCCCTTGAGATTATATCTAAGTCCTTTCAACGTGGATACATCAGCTGGATTACGGGTCCCAGCCGCACGGCCGACATAGAAAGGGTGCTGACTATCGGTGTTCATGGACCCGGCAGATTGGTCATAATTGCCGTTGATGAAAGAACGGATGAAGGTGCGGCATAATGTCGAAACGGCGCAATCTCAAAAAAGAAATAAAAGAAAAACTGAATGATGATGTGTTGAGGGATGCATTGGCGCGTTTCGCGGAAGTATATCCCGCCGCCCGTGAAAAGGCCCTTGAGAATATTGAGGATGTGGATGCGCTCCGTGAGAGCCTCAAAGCAATGAAACGTAACGCCGTCGGAAGAATCGAAGAATTAGCCGACAGGTTCGAAGAGGAGGCGACCAGGCGCGGCGTCAAGGTATTCAGGGCAAAGACGGGGGATGATCTTAAGAAATATGTGCTGGATCTCTGCAGGGAAAGAGGCGTCAAAAACATCGTTAAGTCGAAATCGATGGCCTCGGAAGAGGTAGATCTCAATCCGGCCCTTGAAGAAGCCGGTATCGGGGTCAAGGAAACGGACCTTGGCGAATGGATTATTTCTCTGGCCGGTCATAAACCCTCTCACATGGTGATGCCCGCCATACATCTGAATCGCTACCAGGTCTCCGAATATTTCTCCCGGGAACTGGACAAAGCGATAGACCCTGACATCGCCTCCATGGTTCAGGTCGCCAGAATTACTCTGAGAGAAAAATTTCTCAGCGCGGACATGGGAATAACCGGGGCCAATTTCGGTATTGCCGAAACCGGGGCCATCGGTCTCGTCACGAATGAGGGAAATGGCAGGCTTGTAACGACACTCCCTCGCATACATGTTGTTATCATAGGATACGAGAAACTCATTCCAACGTTGACAGATGCGACCCCTATCCTGCGACTCCTTCCCAGGGGCGCGACAAGCCAGCTCATGACAAGCTACATGAGCATAATATCCGGACCGACGCCTATTATGGTCAAACGGAACGGCAGATGGGAGGAAGATGAAAAAGAGGTCCATTACATCCTTCTCGATAACGGGAGACTCGCCGCCGCCCATGACGATACCTTTAAGGAGATATACCAGTGCGTACGGTGCGGTTCATGTCTTAATGTCTGTCCCATTTATGCGCTTGTTGGGGGGCATGTATACGGTGGGCACACCTATGCGGGAGGGATCGGGACCATCCTGACCGCTTTCATGAGCGGTATGGAGGATTTTGAGGATTTTAACGAGCTGTGTATCGGGTGCCGCAGGTGCACCACGGTATGCCCGGGGATGATCGATATTCCCGGACTCATAGAAGAACTTCGCAAGCGGTCTGTCAAAGAACATGGCCTGCCCTTTGTCATGGATAAAATATTCAATGTCATGACAAACAGGCGTTTGTTTCACGGCCTTGTGCGCACGGCTTCCATCGCACAGAAACCGTTCACGTCGAAAGGCCTGGTGCGTCACCTGCCCCTCTTCCTCGCCGGAATGACCAAAGACCGAAGCCTTCCGTCTATCGCGAAGGTTCCGCTTCGTGATCGGATTGATACCGTGATAAAAAAGATTGAGAATCCCGTGAAACGTGTTGGTTTTTTCAGCGGCTGCACCATGGATTTTGTCTTCCCGGAAACCGGAGAGAGCGTCATCAAGGTCATTCAGGACCTCAAGATGGAGGTTGTATACCCTGACGGGCAGGGATGTTGCGGAAAGCCGGTGTCGGCTACCGGAGATGTCGAACATACAAAGAAGATCGCGATGAACAATATACAGGCGTTTGAAGATCTTGATCTCGACGCCATCATCTGTGCCTGCCCAACAGGGGTGGAGCAGATCCGCGATTACCCGCGTCTGTTTGAGGATGATCCGAAATGGAAACTGCGGGCACAACGTATGGCGGACAAGATGCAAGAGTTTTGTTTCTTTGTCGCCCGTGAATATGAAAAGACAGGCCGACTGAAAAAAGCAGCCACAAAGGCCGATGCGATAAAGGTTACCTATCATGATTCATGCCACCTGAAACGTGTGTTGGGTATCAGTGAAGAACCCCGTAAACTCATAGAGTCTGTCGGGGGCTATGAATTGGTAGAGATGAAAAACGCAGACAAATGCTGTGGCATGTCAGGTGCCTTCGGTGTCCAGCACAGCAACCTGTCAATTCCCATCCTTGAGCAGAAGATGGACAACATCAAAGATACCGGGGCAGGGATTGTTGCCTGTGCGTGTTCGGGATGCATGGTCCAACTTCAGGGGGGTATCGATCAGCAGGCCCCTGACAAAAAGATGAAACATGTAGCTGATATACTTGCTGAGAATATCAAAGACTCTTGATGAGAAGAGTGGCGTATTGCTGACGTTCTTTTACAGCACTGTATAGATATCGGTATTACAGTTATTGAACCGGAATTCACATTTTTTCTGGTGAAGGTAATGGGGAATTCTGATAGGGTAACATGTTTTACATATTCATAAAAAGCCGAGGCCGGGGCAACCCTGTCAAAGTGACATACGGTATGTCATATCGGTGTGTGACGGTTAACTGGTTGATTATATGTATAAAGAAATAATTTGATCCCGAAAATAGGCCATTATGGCATGCCGGTCAGTCCTTCCGTAATACGGAGATACCCTGATAAATGATTCATAACATATAGAAATCATATAATAATATAGGCATGCAATCGAATTAATGAATTGGCATGATTATTGGATAGGTCTACTGACAGTGCTTGAAATTCGGAATTTGCGCTCTGAAATCCCGGAATGACGGGACGTTAAGTCCTTTTTATTGTGCTGCTCTCGTCCAGAGCCTATCAGAGATTAAACTGAGGTATAACGTAAAACAAAGGAGCGGTACCAATGTTAGGAGAAGAAACAAAAAAGAAATTTCGTGAAATAGTGGGAGAAGAGTCTTGTCTGGATTCTGTTGAGGATTTGATCAGCTATTCCTATGATTCCTCTGTGGATGAGGCAATGCCGGATGTTGTTTTGATGCCGGGGAGTACGGAACAGGTCTCTGCTATCATGAAAGTGGCCAATAAAGAAGGAATCCCGGTTACCCCGCGAGGAGCGGGTACGAATCTTAGTGGAGGGACCGTGCCCCTGAAGGGCGGAGTCGTACTGGTATTGACACGCATGAACAGGCTTATCGAGCTGAGCAAGGAAAACAGATACGCCATTGTTGAAGCAGGACATACCAATCTAAACCTGCAGAACAAGGCTAAAGAAGCAGGGCTCTTTTATCCTCCGGACCCCGCTTCCTGGTCGGTGAGTACCCTTGGGGGAAACGTCGGCGAAAACGCGGGTGGACCTCGTGGCGTCAAATATGGTGTGACCAGGGACTGGATACTGGGTCTCAAGGCGGTGCTGGCTGATGGCAGGATCATCAATGCCGGCGGCATTACCGCCAAAAATGTTACGGGGATAGATCTCATATCACTCTTTACGGGATCCGAGGGATGCCTGGGGATTGTAACGGAAGTTACGGTAAAGTTGCTCCCCCTTCCGGCGTTTCAACAGAGTATCCAGGCGTTTTTTCCGCAACTGGACGCGACAAGCAGAACGGTTGCCAGAATTATCGGATCGGGAATCGTCCCCGTGGCGCTGGAACTCATGGACAAGGTGGTGATGAACCTGGTCGAAGATTCGGTCCATATCGGACTGAACAGGGATGTGGAGGGAACGCTGCTGATCATGGTTGATGGTGAAGAGGCGACCTGCAGACAGCAGGTTGACGCTATTACGAAGATATGCAAAGAAGAGGGATCTTTCGAAGTACAGGTAGCTAAATCAGCCAAGGAAGAGGACGACTTGTGGCTTGCCCGCCGGAGTGCGTTTGGTGTTATGTCTCAGAAAAGGCCCACCTGTATTCTGGAGGATTGCACGGTTCCGGTCAGTAATCTACAAGCAATGATCAGAGGAACTGCTGAAATATGCGGGAAGTACAATCTTACTGTAGGTATTATGGCTCATGCTGGGGATGGTAATACCCACCCTATGATAATAACCGATAAGCGAGACAAGGAAGAATGGGAAAGGGTAGAGAAAGCCATTTCCGAGATATTTCAGCTTACAGTCGATCTTGGAGGAACCCTTTCCGGGGAACATGGCATTGGCACATCAAAAAAACCTTTCTTGCCACTGATAATGAACGAGGATGCCAGGAGGCTTATGGTAGAGGTCAAGTCCGTTCTGGATCCTAAAGGAATATTGAATCCCGGAAAATTTATCGAATAACCAGGCCTGTTTGGGTCAAATGGATGAGAAAGTTGAAAGTTGTGAATGTAATGGAAAAAAATAGTCCTTTATTAAGTGAAATCACCAGTGAGCACGTATATCATTGCGCCAAATGTGGCCTGTGTCTTGAT
>CAZOHQ010000175.1:0-4984 GCA_964579455.1 uncultured Syntrophaceae bacterium
TTGAGGAGCGTAAAAATTATATTATCCGTCGTTCAATTAATCTTTCGAAACAAGCACACATTATCGCTGCAAATATCGACCAGGCAGTTCTTGGAGAATCGTGGAGGAGGTAAACCTTCCGGTGGTTACCGTAGGGGGGATCGCGAACGGCAAGACCATGGCGGCGGCCCTGATGCTGGGAGCGCAGGGAGTCATGATGGCCACTCGCTTCCTGACGATTGAGGAATGTAATATACATGAAAATATAAAGAATAAACTGGTCAACAGCCAGGAACAGGATACAACGCTCATCTGCAAGTCCATCGGTCTTCAAGCCCGGGCGCTGAAAAACAAGAATGTGCTTGGTGTTCTGGATCTTGAGGCAAGAGGGGCAAGCCTCGAGGAGATTATTCCCATGATTACCGGGGAAAGGATAGTTCAGGCATGGGAAACAGGTGATGTAGATCTGGCCCCCCTGATGGTGGGACAGTCAGTGGGCCTGATCCACAAGATCATGAGCTGCAAAGAACTCGTAGAGGGAATGATGAAAGAGGCCGAGGAGCAGATAGCCCTTGTGTCCGGGAAAATTTCAAACTAGGAAAATCGTTAAAGAAGGAGCCTGCCCGGGAGGATCTAGCGCGTCGTCCCGTCGCGCAATTTCTCCAGTGGAATTCATCAGCCATTTCCCGGGAGGCTCCTTTTTGAGAACGTGTCATCATTTCCAATCCGAAAAGAATATGGTGAGGACACCATGTCCTTATACCAAAATTTCCAAGGGGGTATATCAATGGATTACACCACTATTACATTTGAACGTGAAGGTCCGATCGGAATCATTACACTGAACCGCCCCGACTCTCTCAATGCCATCAATTTCACCATGCGGGACGAGTTTCGCCACTGCCTGAAAGAGCGTATGGATGACCTGGATACGAGGGTGCTCGTGATCACGGGCGCGGGACGGGGATTTTGCGCCGGTCTGGACATCGGGGACCCGGAGATCATGAGTCCCAAGGATGGCTACACGCCGAAATCTGCCTATGAGAACCAGCGTCTTTATTCCGGTTTCATTCTTCTCATGAGACAGATTCCCCAGCCGATCATCGGGGCGTTCAACGGCGTGGCAGTGGGGGCGGGATTCTCCATCGCCATGGCCTGTGATGTCAGGCTTGGAGTGCCGAAGACGCGATTCCAGGGGGCATATATCAACCTGGGCTTCGGCGGTGCCGATATGGGGTCGTCGTGGCTCCTGCCGCGTGCCATAGGAACGGGGAACGCGGCGCGGTATCTCCTGACGGGTGATTTTATGAATGCCACCGAGGCCCACAGGATGGGATTTCTCCAGTCGGTTCTGGAACCGGAAAAGCTGATGGACGAGGCGATGGCAATGGCCCGAAATATGGCGAGCAAGTCACCCCTGGGCCTTAGAGTTACGAAAGAAGCGCTGAACCGGAACACGGGAGGGATGAGTCTGGAAGACGCTATCAGTCTGGAAGACAGGAATCAGGCACTGACCATTATGCAGATCGTCATGGGAAAATAGGTAGCGTCCGGCCTGCCGGAGGGTTTTTAAGAATTACTCTTCGAAGGTGCTCACGTATAACATCATCTAAAAAGGAGGACTCGTTCATGGCTCAAACCTTTATCAGCATGAGAAACCTGAGATTCATGCTCTACGAAATGTTTAATGTGGAATCACTCACCGCGTACCCTTTCTTTGCTGATCACAGCCGAGAAGTCTTCGACATGGTCCTGGACACGGGGATGAGGATGGGAAAGGAAATTCTTTTTCCCGCCTTCACCGAAATGGATAAGCAGCAGCCCGAATTTACGGGAACCACCGTGAAGGTCCATCCCGTGGTCGAAACGGTCATGAAGGCCTGCGGGGAAGGGGGATGGATCGGAGCACACGCGCCCTATGAAATGGGTGGGCAACAGATACCGATGAGCGTAATGACGGCCTTCCGGGGGATCTTTTCGGCGGCCAATTATTCAGCCTGTGTCTATCCTTTTCTCACCACCGGAGCGGCCCATCTGGTCATGTCCTTCGGCTCTCAGGAACTGATCGATGCCTATGTGCCGAAGATGCTTGCCGGCCAGTGGCAGGGGACCATGGCACTCACGGAACCGCAGGCGGGTTCATCGCTGACGGATGTTTCCACCACGGCCTCTCCCACTGATGAGGGATATTATACGATCAAGGGGCAGAAGATATTTATCTCCTGCGCCGAATATGATTCCATCGAGAATGTGGTCAATCTCATGCTCGCGCGTATCGAAGGCGCGCCGATAGGCATCAGGGGAATATCACTTTTTGTCGTCCCGAATAAGAGACTGAATGAAAAGGGCGAACTGGTATTCAATGACGTGGCCTGTGCCGGAATATTCCATAAACTGGGCTATCGCGGCGCACCCATCACGCAGCTCAGTCTCGGAGAGAACGACGACTGCCGTGGCTGGCTCGTGGGAGAACCCCATAAAGGCATCAGGTATATGTTTCAGATGATGAACGAGGCGCGAATCGACGTGGGGATGGGGGCGGCAGCGATTGCCTCCGCCGCCTATTACGCGGCACTTGAATATACAAAGGAGAGACCCCAGGGAAGAAAAATTACCTCCAAGGATCCGACCGAACCTCAGATGCCGATTATCGAACACGCCGACGTCAAACGGATGCTCCTCTTCCAGAAGGCCATCGTGGAGGGCTCTCTTTCTCTGATTTTCCAGTGTTCCAAATATACCGACCTGATTACGGTTCTTGAAGCGGGAGAAGAAAAGGAAAAGAATGAACTGCTCCTGGAGATCCTCACGCCGATAGCAAAGACCTATCCCTCGGAGATGGGTGTCCTCTCCTGCAGCCAGGGGCTTCAGTGCCTGGGCGGCTATGGCTACTGCGAAGAGTTTCCCCTGGAACAGTACTACCGCGACGTGCGTATTCATCCTATTCACGAGGGAACTACGGGAATCCAGGGGATGGACCTTCTGGGCCGGAAAATGGTCATGAAGAACGGAAAGGCCCTCTTCCTTTACCTTGAAGAAGTGGGAAGCACAATTACCGCGGCGAAAGAAATCGCTGAATTGGCGCCCCATGCGGAACAACTGAGCGAAGCCCTTGAGTTGCTGAAAGAGGTTGCTCAGAGCCTGACGGAAATTGCCCTCAAGGGAGAGATTGAAATCTTCCTGGCCGATGCGACGCTGTTTCTTGAATTCTTCGGTATCATCGCCATCGCCTGGCAATGGCTTCTCCAGGCCCTCACGGCACACGAGGCCCTTGCGGGAGCTTCCGAGGGCGACGAAGCAGATTTTTACCGCGGGAAACTCCATACCTTCCGTTACTTCTTCGAATACGAACTGCCGAAGATTGGGGGACTTGCCGTGCGGTTGAAAAACAGCGGCGACGGGCTTACCGTCTCCATGAGGCCGGAGTATTTCAGCGAATAGCTTGAGGAAGGGCGTACAGAAAAGAGGTATTCACACTACAGAATCCGGGAATCCGGGTTCTGTAGTGGTAACGTCAGATATTTTCAGCAATCAGACTGCTGCTTGTTTCTCTCTTGGTTTCTGGCCTGTCGTACTTCCTTTACCGCTTCTGTAGCGCTGGTAGGGTCTTTTTCTTTTTGGGGATTTCTCTCCCTGTAGCGGTTTGCTTTCCTTAAACGGGCTTTCCCCGATCCAGTGGGGTATAATATTTTTCTTCCGGATAATTTCACGGAGCTGAGGAAGGTCACTCCTGGTCACAAGGGTAAGGGCCCGGCCCTTTCTCCCCATACGACCGGAACGACCGGTACGATGCGTATACTGTGTTCCATCCCTCGGTGAGTCCCAGTTTACCACGTGAGATACATGTGTAAAATCCAATCCTCTCCCGGCGACATCTGTGGCAATGAGGTACCGAAGCTTTTTTGTTTTGAACTGCCTGAATATGGAAGAACGTTTGTTCTGACTGATCCCGGCATGTATATACTCGATATCTTTGTAGTGCTTGCGCATATCGCGGAATAGTTTGTCAACCTTGTGCCGGGCGTTACAGAAGATGATCACCTGGCTGACATCTTCTTCCTCAAGATATTTTGTGAGTCCGGCCTCTTTGCGATTCGGGGTGAGATAGGTGAAATAGTGCTCGATACTTAACGGCGACGACTGCTGTTTGATAAGAGTAATATATTGTGGATCCCGCAGATAATCATGAGAGAGCTTTGTAATGTCGTCAGCCATCGTCGCGGCGAAGAGAAGCGTCTGATGCTTATTGATCATGCATGACATGATAAACTCGATATCATCGAGGAACCCTTCCTGTAAGAGTTCGTCCGCTTCATCGAGAACGACGCATTTTACGTTCGACAGGCTGACAATTCCGTCATACAGCAGATCAATGAGCCGCCCCGGAGTGGCGACGAGGATATGTACCTTGTGCTTTATCTTGGCGATCTGAATATCCTTGCTGAATCCGCCGAAAACGGCGAACGAGACCACCCCGGCCCCGGCGCCGACCTTTTCAATCTCATCCACATACTGAAGACATAATTCACGGGTCGGGACGATTACCAGACCCTGGATGGCGTTCTGAGAGATGTCGACCTTCTGAACAAGGGGAATCGAACATGCGGCCGTCTTTCCCGATCCCGTTTCCGCGAGGGCGCACAGATCCTGTCCCGAGGTAATGATGGAATAGGTAGCCTCCTGAATCGGAGTCATATTGCTGTAACCCAGTTTTCCGATTGCACCGAGAATTTCCGGAGGAAGACCAAGTTCGCTAAACTGCATAGGTTCCTTCTGTTTCTCTACCGGGTCTTTCTTCTCTGTTGTTGCTGATATTTCCGTCTTTATCTCGACCGGGTGTATTTGTTCCCTTTCTGCTGTGTGTTGTTGCTCTTTCTTTCCTGAAATGAAGGTGGAGACAGATCTCAGGACCTTTCGTAGATCAAATTGCATGCATGTTATCCTTCTCTGTGTGATGTTTTTTTCCTGTATCAGGGGCCACACAAAGGAGACTATATCACAATTT
>CAZOHQ010000176.1:0-4614 GCA_964579455.1 uncultured Syntrophaceae bacterium
CCTCTTTGAGCTCCCTGCCACAGGCATACACGGCTGTCATAATGATGAAGATTTGAAATAGTGTCGGCATTAATGATAGCAACAGGTAGTACATGTAGTTAAGATAGGGATTGAACAGACCGTGTGTATCCATCCGTATCGGGTACGATTGTATCTGTGCCGATTGGGCCGTTTCATGGAAATTCTTAAGACGATATGTGATGTAGATTTCTTGTGATATGGTCTGTACCACCTTTGTGAGGTCACTTTTTATGATACTCGTTATCATGAGAAACTGATTGCTGTTGTAGCAGACGACGGAAGGTGCTTCTCCTCGGTGCACCTTTCTTTCCAGGTTTTTTGGCAACACTATCAGTGCGTATCCGTCTCCTGCGAGGAGTTTTCGTTTGCCTTGCTCCAGATTTTCGACGGTAGCGGCGATCATCATGGATGAAGTGGCGTCAATTGATCGTTTTATGAGGCGCGAGAGGGCTGAATGATCGGTATCACAGACGATTACCGGCAATTCCCTGGGGACGCCGCTGTAAAAGATAGAAGCCATAATCCCTAGGGAGAAGAGAGGGAGGATAATCATAAGAAGAAGAGACATGCGGTCTTTGAGAATTCTCCCTATTTCCCTGATGGTGACGGCCACGATACCCGGTGATCTGTTCATGATGAGTTCACCGCTGGCGGGTTTGTTGCAATACCGATAAGGGAATAATGGAGCTCATTCCGGGGCGCAATCCTTCCACACTGTCGAGGGGGCGTGCCCGTACCTCGAACGTTTTGAGATCAAAATCTCCCGAGGCCTTGGTCGCGTGCCAAGTGGCAAAGTCACCCAGGCGAGAGATATAGTAAATTTTCAGTTTCACGGTGCCGTCTCCCAGTGCAGGAAATGTGGCGTCCAAAACGGTGCCTATGGGAAGATTCTTTAGCAAATCTTCCCGAAGATTGAAGACAACCCATATATCGCTGAGATTCATGACCGTTATTACCGGGTAGCCCGGACTTATCAATTCATTCTGATCCGCAATAATGCTTGTTATTTCCCCGTTGATGGGTGATCTAAGCCGCGTTTCGGGTATCATTGATTCGACTTCTTCGAGCGCCGCCGCAGCCTGCTCCGTTAGAGCTGCAGCCATATGTTTGTCTTCTTCACGTGCCCCTGCCAGCGCCTTGTCGTAGGTCGCCTTGGCTGCATTTTCCGTCTTTAGGGCACCTTCCCCCTGAGCATCCGCTTCATCCCGTCTCTGTGCCGACACAACACCGTCTTTGTATAGTTGCATGATTCGATCTCTCGTCTTTTGGGCGAGTTTACTGCCCGTCTTCGCTTTTTCCCACACATTACGGGCGGCACGGATCTCCTCTTCCCGTGTTCCGATATACGCCTTATCTTGACGGGATTGTGCAGCCTTGACGGCTGCCTGTGCCTGTTTCATCCTGGCCTGTATCTCAGGACTTGTGATGGAGACAAGGAGCTGTCCCTTTTGTACGGAGTCTCCCTCCCTGACCGACAGTTTCTCAATACGGCCATATGTCTTCGATGCGACGCTGATTTCAGTTGCTTCCACTTCTCCCTGGATGATCAAGGGGGGATGAGGCAAGAAGAATGCGTAACCGACCCAGATGAGGATAACGATTACCAGCAAGGAGACACACAGGGCACCGTATGTAATAAGATTTTTCAATAGGTAACCTCTATACCGGGTTCGGCAATATATTTTTCAAAGTCTTTACTGGATCCACTCGCCTCCAAAAGCCGTGCCAGTGTGATGTCATATTTATACGCCGCAGCGAGTTGTTCCCATTTGATGCGGGAAAGAGCGAGCTGGGCATCAACAACATCGAGTGAGGTCGCGTACCCCGCTTCAAAGGCTCGGCTTCGGACTCTGAAATATTCTTCAGCGGATATGCGTGATGTCTTCAATGTATCAAACTGTTCCTGTGCCTTCATAAGTTCTTGGTACAAGGTGCTCACAAGGGTGCCGATATCGCGCCGCATCTTCTTTTCCAGGTACATGACCTCTTGCTCCTGAAATTTGGCCGCACTCACCTGCCTCGAACGGGAGAATCCTTCGAAGATGGTAAGGTCAACACCGATCCCGGCTATCCAGTCGGGTTCCAGAATGGTTGTGTCTTTCGTATACAATTTTCTCGTACCAAACAGGTATACGTTCGGTGAGAAAGAGGCAATCTCCTTTTTATACCCCTGATGCGCTATGACGCGTTGCATGGCAATCTGCTCCAGGACGGGGTTTCTTTCTTGCGCTTTGCCCTGAAAATAAGTCATCGGCTGGATTGTAGTAAGTATAAAAAGAGGGGAGACGGGCTCAATCGATTCCTGCAAGGAAAGGATGTTATTCAAGCTTGCCAGTGCAATGTCGGCATCTCGGATGGCACCCTTTAACTCTTTATCGGCATTCGCATATGAGACCTCGGCGTGGAGACGTTCCCCCTTGGCTATCATGCCGTTCTCCTCGAATTTTTGTGCCTTGTAGAGGTGTTGAGCCATGGCGTCGAGTGTTTCCCTGCGCAAGTCTATCATTTCACGGGCCAGTCGCAGTCTGAAGTACCGTCCGGCCAATTCGCTTATCAGCCTAGATTCCGTGCTGTGAACCTTTGCCTCAGATGCTTGCACCTGTGCATCGGCGGCGCGATTGACTGCAAGGATACGCCCTCCTGTGAATATGGGCCATGTCATAGTGAGATCGGCCTGCCAGAAGTCCTCGTCCTGAACATCGAGCTCAAAATCCGGTATGCTGTTTGATGGCAATCCATGAAGGGTTGTGATGACATCGCGAATAGAATTGAGATCTATCGTGATGGGTTCATTGATCCGTGAATAACTGCCGTTTATGCCGACGCGCGGGAAAAAGAGACCTCTGGCAGCCAGCTTTTTTTCTTCACTCTGATTCTTCTTTGCAAGAGCTGCACTGATGGTTTCATTGCCGACATGCATAATCTGGAGAGCTTTGCTGAATGTTATTTCGGACGCTGCCCCCGGATGAGGTGAAAGAAAGAATATCACGCACATCACAATTATAAATAGTGGGATAATCCTTTGCAATGTTTGCCCTGATTTTAATAATGTGTGACGTGGTATCATGTAAATCACTCTGTGTTTTGAATCCTGATAAACAAGAATTTATTGCTCATATCCAGACTGTGGTGAATACGGCACGAAGCAAGATTAATAAAAGGGCCATGCCATTTATCGATGCACATCGATTGATGACATGGCCTAGGAATCGACTTATTAATAGTGACAGTTTTTATTTGCCGGTCTATTTTTCTAACGCTTTCATACGCTTTTCAATATCTGTTATCTGACCCTTCAAGACGTCGATTTCCTTCTGTTGTGTTCCAGCGCTCTCGTATTCGAGTGCGAGCCCACCATCTATAACCTTTCCGTCTTTCACGATGAAAAATGGATATCCTAAGTCCATCGTATGCTGGAGGGGGGCGAAGACGATCTTTTGAGCTCCGCCATCCAGTTGCTGAAAATGAATGGGTTCTCCATACACATTTTTTAAGTCTTGAAGCGTTGTTGGGTTTTTCGCATAGTGCAACCGGTTAATTGGACCGGCATAACTGTATGTACCTGCACACAGGGCCACAACTATAATGAGTGATAAAACTGTTGTTATCTTTTTCATGATATCCGCCTCCTTTTTTTGTTGAGTTTCTTGTTGATTTTCTAAATAATTCACCCATGTAAAAAACTATCCTAACACCCCCCCCATTGTCAAGACAAAAAATAGGGTTTATCTTTTTGGGATTGTCTCGTAATGTAATGAATGTTGAATTATCATGTAATCCCTAGAATCGCTCTGCTCTTCGTGTTCTGGTCAACAAGAAACTAATATTCATATTCCAACAAAACAAATTGCTGGAAAATTAGACACGAAGAGAGATTGCTAAAAGGGCCATGTCGTGTCTTGATGCATACCGAGTAATGACATGGCCCCGGAACCGATTTATTGTTGTTACTTGCCGGTCTTTCTTTCTAACACTTTCATACGTTTCCCAATATCTCCTACTATGCTCTTCAAAGCGTCGAGTTGCTGCTGCATTGTCAAGCCTTGCCAGGGTTGGAGTCCAAGCTCATGATCTATAATATTTCCATCTTTTACGATGAAAAAAACACTTTTTATATCCAGGGCATTTTCGGATATGTTGTAGACGAACTTTTGAGTTCCATCGGCCAGTTTTTGAATGCCATCGGGTTTGCCATATTCATCTATGATCTCTTGCACAGTCATCGGGTGATTTGCAAAGTACCATTTGTTTATTGGTTCGGCATAACAGTATGAACCGGCACACAGCGCTAGAAGCAGAATGATTGATAAAACAGATGTAATTTTTTTCATGGCAAACTCCCTTTTTTATTTCTCACCTCATGGTGGGATTTTTTTCTTGTCCTGACTAAAATGCAACTGTTGTGCCAAAAATAGATAAAAGCATATTAGCATGTATAATCAAAATGTTACATGTAAAGCACGAGATAGCTGCCCACTGAGTGTCTTCTCATAATGAAAAGATTATGTTCAATATGATATGGTCTGTCCTGTTATCGGTGATGTAGTTTTATCCGTACAATAATTGCCATTCAGACAGGTTGGGAAGGTAATA
>CAZOHQ010000176.1:4624-4983 GCA_964579455.1 uncultured Syntrophaceae bacterium
TGGGAGAATATGGAGCATTTCTGAGTGTATAAGATCTTCAGTGTTTAGGATCAGTAAGTACAGAAACCCAGACCGGGTTTTGGGTAGATTTGC
Organism: uncultured Syntrophaceae bacterium; assembly: GCA_964579455.1. Taxonomy (GTDB): domain Bacteria; phylum Desulfobacterota; class Syntrophia; order Syntrophales; family UBA2210; genus UBA2210. The sequence goes on from CAZOHQ010000176.1 coordinate 4,718, forward strand.
TCGTATTCGATAATAGATGAGATATTACTCAAAGGGCCATACTATCTGTCGTGTGATGGCATGGCCCCTGAATCTACTTATTATTACTTTCTTTCCAACTCTTTTACACGTGTCTCAATAGCGGCAATCTGGCCCTTCAACACATCGCATTGCATCTGAGTTGCACTAGGTTTCACGTATGAGAGCCCGATTCCACCATCTATAACTTTTCCGTCTTTCACGATTAAAAAGGGACTTCCTAAGTCCATGCCACTTTTGAGGGAGGC
>CAZOHQ010000177.1:0-4976 GCA_964579455.1 uncultured Syntrophaceae bacterium
CATCAATTCTCTGAAAACTGCTTTCTTTGCTGAAAAGCTGCTTATCCACTCTTATGGACAGATATACGTTAAAAAATCATCCATCATAGACTGGAACACCTGAATATCAAGAATATCAGCAAGCTCCAGATCTGCAAGTCTCTCATCCCCTTCCGGAGACAATATGGCATCAAGCTCCATCTTCATACTGTCCTTGCTGACACGCAGAGTCTTCTCCGCGCGCTCACGCTCCGATTTTGAGAGATCCAATTCTTTGATTCTCTTTTTTAAGAACGCATTCTCTTTGAGTAATTTTTGATTTGTTTCGGATAGATCTTTCATTTGCCGCCCCCTGTCATGACAAACGGTGCCGACTGAAAAGAATAGGAAATAACGAGGAGTATATAAAAAATTATAGGTAGTTGAACGCTACAGGATACCCATTGAGATGTCAAATATAATATCGTACATCGGATGCTGTTTTGCATCTGAACTCACCAATTCTTCATGACTTTGCCTGATTGCGCAGTACAGGACGGCATCAATAGAAATTCCATCTGCAGACTTTATCCGTGTTACGAACCAGCCCAGGATGGTTCAGAAGCATTGGGAAGATCAGGACATGTTCTTCTGGATTCCCGCCTTTAAAATCCGATCCAAGATCTTTTTAAGATCTGTCCAGGCAGATGACCGTTACTCAAAAAGAAACAGTTTCCCATTCTTCCCGAGTTCGATTTTATCGTTGTGAAATCGATGCTGGCATATCTTCCTTTTGAAAATTCAGGCCAGGAGATCGTTCAGGAGCATATGCGCACCAGTATTCAGAAAAAAAACTGGAGTTCGGGCGCAGGCTATAGTAAAAGAAAACAGCGGCATAGCCCCTACCCCTCTGGCTCCCATTCACAGCTTCCTCCGTTTCCAGCCTAGTTCCGTGGACACCTTGCTGAGTGATTGCATTGGATTCCGGTGATTTTCCTTTTTTTCAATTTTGTAAGGAAATAGGATATATGTACTGGTAATTGAGACATTTGAACCCGTAATTATGGTAAATCACAGGTTCAATTTTAAATTGAAAGATACATCACGCACAAATAAAGGAGGTGCCAAAATGAAGCGAAATATCTTTGTGTGCATACTTATAATCTTTGCTGCATCAGTTATAACGGGTTGCGCCACAATCGGCCCGGGACCATTTTCCGGAGGGAATTATCAGCAGATTGTTTTAACTCCCCAGAAGCAGGTGAAGCAGGTCACGATTCTCAGGCTTTCACCGGAAAGTCAGAAAAAAATGATTCATACGCCCGGAACGGTTGTCATCGGCAAGTCGCTGTTTCGTATTGACAGCGATGAAATTGATAATCAGACCCTCGAGGCTCAGGCGGAATCTCAGGCAAAAGAAGTGGATGCCAACGTCGTTCTTCTTTCTCAATCTTATCTGGAGGATGAAACAAAAACCAAAACGGTAGAAAAGAAAAGCGCGTTTCAGAAAGCGGCTGAAGATATTTCTTTGGTTGCGGGTGGAGAGAGTTACAACAAAAATTCTGAATCCACAAAACAGACGCAATATACGCCGACGGGCAGCCGATCGACCACAAAAAAACATTCAACCTCATTTGGTGTTTCGGGGTTTGCGACACTCGCAGAGCTGACTGCTTTGATACCGGGAAATGTCGTCGATGAAACGGTGAATTACCAGGCGAAGGTGTATGAAATCCATGCTATCTTCCTGCGTACGCCGAATTATCCGGGGTTTTAGGGCAACCATTTCATTGGAATGAATCTCACGGGTCAGCCTGTTGGAGCAAAGAGGGGCCATAATCATATTGAAAGGTTATAGCATATATGGTAAGCGTTCGTTATTTGAGAGTAATCTATTAATTCACAGTAATGGACAAAACAGTTACCAACTGAAAACAGGAGGAAAAGATGAAGAGAATATGCATACAGACATGGGGTATCGTCGGCTTAATTATTCTTATAACTGTTTTTACTGCGGGAATGTCGGTGGCGGAAGTCGTGCTTTTCGACGATTTTTCCTCAGGCCTAAGCACCAATTGGACTACAGGCACCAATACCAACCAGAATCCATCCGACCCTGCTGATGTTACGGTCGTAGCCGGACGTTGTGTTTGTAATCAGGAGTACGACTACATTGAGACTAAAATCGATCTAACCGACGATTTTGAGATTAGTTTCGATATATACAATCCACTTTCCGTGTCACCCGCGGCAGGTGCTTTCTGGATTCAACTCCTCTCTGCCCCGGATCCGGGCGGAGTTTTTCGATTTCGATATGGATCAGACAACCGTGAAAGTATCAACATAGTTATACCGCCCACACCGACTATGATAGTTTCCGAAATCGGCAAGATTGATGAAGGGGCTTATCTGCAGAATATATATAATGGTCTTAGCCCCCGACAGGGCTCGCTGACACTCTACAGCTCGGACGGTAAAATAAAGGTCGCCTACATGGACGAAGAGGGCCATCACATTGAGACCGGGTGGGCAAGCGTCGGTACCTTCGCTACCACAAAAATTAGGATCTGGGCCCTGAAACAATTCGAAATCGACAACGTGACCATAAAGGCCCCTATCGCAATCAGCCCGAGCGATAAGCCAAGAGTGGTGGTTATTCCACTATTTGACTAGTAATTATCCATACGATACTGTGACCTCGCCGGATTGTTCTCAAAATAATCCGGCTACCGATAGGTGCGTAATCCCGATAGCATCGTTTACCACAAGAACAGTGGAAAGGAGGGCCAGGCACTTACTGTTGACTCGCAGCCGACACTGATTGCTCTCATTTCATCACTCTGATCTGTGTAACTCAAAGGAACATGTTTATTTTTTATTCGCTCGCATACCCCGCCGCAAGCAGCGGTGAATGTGCTCGCTGTTCAATTCAATAATAATCGGCAAGCCCCTCAGGATAGGTTTCGAAACGCGCAAGGCCGGCTATCCTGCGTTGTGCCTCTTCACGCGAATCAGGATACTTATCGCTTTGAACAATCCCTGTGCCGGACTCATGGTTGAGGAAGGTCCCCCCGAAACATTCGATTTCATCACCTGCAAGAACGGTTTCCGTCCCAAGGGGCCGCCGCTCGACGTATATCTTTCTTCTTTTGTTCAGCTCAACGGTTTTGAAGACGTATCCGTAGGAAAGTTCGGGCGTGATCTCCGTGATGTCATATCTGACGATAAGGGTGACTCTTGTAAAATCGATATATCGCCAGAGCGAGGCCTTGAAGTGAAGACGTTCCTTCCCGCTTTCCATGACCCACAGCCCCTCTGCCTCGGGGATACCGGTGAGACGGCCGGCGCAGGCGGCTATATCGTCGGAACTCCCCCTTATGGAGAGGTTCCTGATCAGGCCCGTGTCCGTCAGGTCCTCATGGGGTTTCTGTATCAGTTCCGCCCCCCTTCGCCGGACCGCCGCCTTCTGATAGGTATGTGTGTAAATAAAAGAGCAATAGTTGACGGGCAGGTCTATCCCTCTCTCAAGAGTCCGCAGCATTACCTTCAGTGCCGCCAGCTCCGATTCAAGAACCGTCACCTTGGGACCGTGCAGGAAGGTGTAGCCCCGCTTCGAGAGGTGCCTGTAATTAAAGGGAGTCAGCCGTAACTGGTGAAGGTTGAGATAATCGACCCCGGTCTCCTTCAGTTTTAACACCGTCTCGTCCAGCAGGCCGGTATCCTCCGGTATGGCCGGAATCTCAACGGTGACAACATCGAAGAGACCGACGGCCAGGGATATCGGTCCCAGATGGTAGCCAAGGCTTCCGATGTCGAAGCGGATCTCATTGAGACCGGCGTCTCGGAGGGCACACAGTCGTTCTTCAGAGACAAGAGTCCCGTTGGTGTACATCCACAGATGCACTCCATCACCCAGGTGCCGCCGTACCATCCTGATATAACGGAGCGTCTTCTCGTAGGTCATCAGCGGTTCGCCGCCGCTGATACTGACGCCGGTAAAACCGAATCGTTTCAGATAATCCACATAGTCCCGGGGATCGGAGAAGGGAACGGTATTTGTCTGAGGCACATCTTCGACCGCCTGCTCCGTCGGACAGTAAAAACATCGCATATTACAGATCCCGTTGATAAAGAGACAGGACCAGCTTCCGCTGCCGCAGGCGCGACAGCCCGGCGACAGGCGGCGGACATCGAGCTTGGTCCCTCCGTGGCTGAGGAGCACCCCCCGCGAGATCAGCTCCCTGATGAGATCGGCTCTCTCGGCCCGGGCCTGATCGGCTTTCGCTCCGTCGATCCAGCGCAAGGCATGATAACCATCCCTGTATTCTCGCCTGTTCCGGTCAATATTCCCTTCTTTTTCGGAAGGATCGATCCTGTAATGGCCTGACATCTCGCATTCTCCTGAAAAAATATCAGAGGGAAGGTTTCACGGTTGTGTGAGACCTTCCCTTACGATGTGAGATTATAGTTCAATTTTCTGGAATTAGATATTGAATTGACAGCGAGCGAATACAAAATAAAAGTTTTCCTTAACAATCGGAGATTCCCCGCAATTTGTTGCGAGGAGCTTCAATTTTGCACCAATACAAAAAAGTATAAAGAGAAAGTGTACTGTGGGCGTTTTTCTATTGCTAAGGAACCGAGGTTAATACGAAAACCTACTTTTCAATACCTTTGGTCACGTTGATCGGTTATCGCTTATTTGAAATCGTTAATTTGGGAAACTGCTTTTGTGTAGCAGCTTTCGAATATTCTTAAAATACATTGACAAATATCCATCACGGAGTTATTTGATTTGGCAGGTTTCTTTGATTTAATGCATACGCCAGCATATTTTGACCAACTATAACCAAGAGGAGAGAGTATGCTCTGAATACTACAGCCCTGTTTTTAAAAAAGAGAAGCGGGGCTTTTGTTTTTGGTGAAGCACTTACACAAATATTACAATCTCTGTACTAAGAATAGGAACCCGAGTGTCCGACAAAGAAGCCACTGCCCGCATCAAGATCAACAAGCTG
>CAZOHQ010000178.1:0-4973 GCA_964579455.1 uncultured Syntrophaceae bacterium
GAATGGGGGACGTAGGTGAAATAGTGAAAACTATTTAAGCACTCATTGAATATGAATTATTCTCTACGATAGCTCTCCCCCTCCTCACTGCATGACTTATTGCCGAGGGCGTCAGATTGAACTCCGCAGCCAATTGCCTTTGGGTGAGACCGAGTTCTTCTTTGGCCCAATAACATACTATGCTTCGTGCCTCCGTCCTTTTCCTGTCTCTTTGAGTGTCCAATATCTGTGCCGGACTCATTTCCATGATTTCAGACACCCGGTTGATCAGTGTATCCAGGGTATAGCCTTCCGCTTTCAGCCGGTATTTCTTATCAAAGCTCTCTTCAGCCTTTGCCAGGACTTCCTTTACAAATGCTCCATCTCCCAATATTCGTTCATCACCTGTCTGATAATCTCCGGTTTCCCTCAATAATTTGACCCCGGTCCAGCCTCCATGACTCCGCAGCAGACCACCACCTGTTAAATCGAGGCGTTCCCCCTGTTCAATGCCGCTGCGCACAAATCGGTCATATGCCATTGTGACTCCATGTTCCGTATCTCCAAAAAGTCCTAACACATAGTCTGCATCCTGCCACTCTATCTTCCTGCTGCCCATAATAACCCCATGTCCACACCAGGGATACCCGGCTAAACTTCTATACTCTGAAACCAGTTTCGCACGCAGTGGATTTAAATGGATATACCGGACAAGTTCTAAAAGATATGAATCTTCCTGGCATAAAATGGATTTATAACGGTTCTGAAACAGATGTCCTGAACGATTGTGGCGCCGGTTAAAAGTGACTGCATAGCCGGTCAGCAGTTTTTTCATGATGACTGAGAGAGGCGCATCCCCCGTTCTCAGCAACAGGTGAAAATGGTTTGGTATCAATGCCCACGCGTAGCATGATGTTGTGGTTTCCATCAACAAATCGCCAAGCCGTTTCATGAACGCAGCACAATCTTTTTTATCGGAAAATATTTCCTGACGATTGATCCCTCGCACCATCACATGATGCAGCGCTCCAGGCGCGTCTATGCGTGATTTTCTCGGCATGTGACTCTATAACATTTTCTTTCATAAATGTTAATTCACTTTTTCACCTACGTCCCCATGTATTGTATTCTTGTGTCGATTCCGGTATAAGTGGGACAGATTACTGGGGGTTCAATTGATAAAAGGAGGAGGGAAATGGAAGAGTTCGAAGAGCTTGAGCCGGATTTCAAGAAGCTTCTGATTGACACAATGAAGAATCGCTCACCCTACTGGGCGCTTCTCGGGATGGAGATTGTCGATGTGAAAAAGGGATGGGCTCAGGTTCGGCTCCCCTTTAAAGAAGAGCTGCTTCAGCCACTCGGTGTCGCGCACGGCGGCGCGATCTTTTCCCCCGCCGATTCGGCCGTGGCGATGGCGTTGATCGGCCTGGTGGAGCGCGATGAATTTTTCTCCACCATAGAGATGAAGATCAACTATCTGATACCCTTTCGTGAGGGGGAAATTACGGCGGAGGCACGGATCATCTACAAGGGAAGCAAGACGGCCCTGGGAGATGTGGAGATACGGAACGCCGCCGGCGATCTGATCGCGAAGGGCCTCGCGACATATATGATCATGAAAAACAACAACAATCATGACTAGAGCATCGTGATTGCCGGTCACTGATCCCCGAAGAATCAGTCGCTGCGCAGGGTCACACGGAGAATCTCCCCGGGATGCCAAAGGCGCATCCGTGACCCCCAGGTGCCCGTGCCCCTGGAGACAATTGCCGTCATTCCGGACACATCGTACCTACCCTCCAGCAACGGGTAGAAGATGCGCACCAGATAGCCGAAGGGCCAGACCTGCCCCCCGTGGGTATGACCGCTCAGCATCAGCCCCACGCCTTCCTCTGCGGCCTCTTCCGTCTGCCAGGGTGTATGTGAAAGCAGAATAGTCGCCCCCGATGGCCGGCCCTCCAGAGCCTTAGTAATGTGATTTCCGGTAAGACCGCGCCGATGGCGTGCAGTCAGATCGTCAACACCCGCCACAATTAAACCGGGGGCCGCTTCGGCCCACTGGTCGCGAAGCAGGTGGAATCCGGCCTGTTCGATGAGTTCAATAGCACCACCGCCATGAAACTCGTGATTACCGGGAACGACCCAGACGCCGAGGGGCGCTGAAAGATCGCGCATGACCGGAAGCAGATCATCAAGCGGTTTGCCGTGTCCCTCGAACAGGTCACCGAGCAGAAAGATGAGATCCGGCTGCTCCGCCTGTACCTGCGCCACCCGTTCACGCATCCATTTCTCGCCGAGAAGGGTACCCAGGTGAAGATCGGACATGGCGACAATCACCGTTCCATCCATATCACGTGAAAGGCCGGGAAGGCGCACCTCATAATTCTGGACCACCGGCGGCCGAAGGCCCTGGACAAGCGCGATAATCGAAAGCGCCACACCCGCGATCAGCGCCGCTCCCCGAAGGGACGGCACGAAGCGGGACATCAGAAAGCCGAAACCGGTAACAAGCTCAACCGCGAGAAGGCACACAAAGAGCAGGAACAGCACCGTCATCCAGTGCATGCCTGCTACCTCCAGCCACCACGCCACTGCTCCCGTGCTTCCATGGCCGAACATACGCCCAAACAAAAAAAGCAGCCAGAGAACCACACCCGTGCCAGCCAGCACCCGCCGGTGATTTCTGAACAGTGGAATGGACGCGGCACGCCAGAACACATAGAGCTGTATCACTGTCAAGATGGAGATAAGGATGTATCCGAACACGTTTCCTCCCGCCCCTGAAAATCATATCAATGGGCTTCGGTATATTGGTCACCGTTACATGCAATGTCAAGTTGTCTGGGAAATAGGGGACGAGGGGACGTAGGTGAAAAGGTGAAAACTTTTTAAGTACTCATTACATGTGAAAATGGTTCGGTATCATTTCCCACGAATAGCTTGATTGCCGATCCGTTCGATTGCAGAACAATCTTTTTATCTGAAATATCTCCTGACAATCGATCACTCTTAACAGCACATGATGCAAGGCTTCAGGCACGTCTATGCGTGATCTTCTCGGCATCAGATCCTGTTATGAATGCTTGTATAAATCTTAATTCACTTTTTCACCTACGTCCCCTTGCTCCTTGTTCCGATCCGTCCCGCCATCAGTTCCGCGAGGGGTTCTGTTGTATCGATCCGGCTCAGGACGATCTTGAGCACCGCGGTTATCGGAACGGCCAGGAACATCCCGGGTACACCCCAGACCAGGCCCCAGAACATCAGGAAAAGAAGAACGGTGATCGGGTGCAGGTCCATCCGCTCTCCCAGCAGTTTGGGTTCGATCACGTTCCCGATCGTGACCTGTATGACCGATGAGACGGCCAGGATAATCCAAAGCTGCCATCCGAATCCGAACTGCAGCAGCACGACGGGGAGCGGTATCGCCGTGGCGACGATAGAGCCGATCGTGGGAATGAAATTAAAAAGGACGGTCAGAACGCCGAAGAGGAAAGCCATTTCGACACCGAACGATACGAGAAGGATAAAGACCAATGTGCCGGTGACGAGGGAGGTCAGGAACTTGGTGGCTATGTACCGTGATATATTGTGTTTCATCTGATATATCAAGTGGTTTTCGTCAGTTGTTGAAGCGGTTTCTCCGAGAAGGAAAAAGGAAACGAATACGATTACCAACAGCAGGTTTCCCAGGAAAGAACCGGCTGCTATGGTGATGTTCCCCGCCATAGAAAAGAAGGGCAGCTTCTTGATATACTCCTCTATCGAGATATCACGTATCTGATAGCCGAACCCCTCCGCGGTGGTCCTTACCCACGATACGAATTCGACGATCCGTTCTTTGTACTGCGCCGCGTCTCTGAAAAAACCGTTCAGAGAATTGATGATAAAAATACTGATAAGTGTAATACATACGATAAATATTATTGTCACCAGCACAACGACAAGGACACGCGGCCATTTCAGCTTTTTGTTCAGCCCTTCAATGGCGGGGGAGAGAATCGCGTAGAGAAAAAAGGCTATGACAAAGGGGAGCAGGATCGAACGGGTATAGATCAATGCCACCGTGACGGCCGTCGCCGCCAGGATCAGCAAGCAGATGTTGTTTATCTTTTCGTATGGTGAACTCATGTTTATTACCTTATCAAGAAGCAATGGGGGACGTAGGTGAAAATAGTCCGGTATCAATGCCAACACATAGCATGATGTCATTGTTTCATCAACAAATGATAGGGGTCCAATGATAGGGGGCAGGTCTCAACATTCAACGATCAAGTGTCTTGTAAAATTCATCATCGCCGGCCGCCCCGGAGAATGCCCATGACAAAATAACGGCCGCGGCTATCGCAGAAACAGCTTCCAGCCCGCGTAGATCGACCCCGGAACAAGATCGAGCGCACCGGATGCTTCGGCAATGGGCGTGAAGCCGCAGGCGGCGCAGTTGATCTTGCCACGGCTCTTGACGTAGCAACCGCGGGTGACGGAGCCGTCGGGATCGACGTTGACCAGAATATCGTCATGGCAGATCCATCCACCGGATACCATTGCCGCCAGTCTGCCGGAAGAATTCAGGACGGGAAACCCCCTTCTCTTGAGATCAAGCAGGGTTTCCACCGCCCGCCGCCGCTGATCGGGGGAGAGAGAAAGGTCCTCTTCGCCCTGATTGTAAGGGTAGAAAAATTGAAACGTCATCCCCTTCACCGCGGGCAGCCTACGGACCCATCGTGCCAGTCCCTCAATGTCGTCCAGATTTTTTCGGTTCAGAGTGCAATGGACAAATATTCTTTCGTGATCCGCCCGTTCCAGGTTTTCCCTGATCCGGTCGAAGGAACCGCTCCGCAGATCATCGTGGGTTTCCTTGAGTCCATCGATGCTGACCCAGACGGCGTGAGCGGGAACGTCCAGCGGCAGGGTCCCGTTGGTTGTCACCGCCACGCGAAGAAACCGCTTCCGGGCCTCGCGGACCAGGTCATGAATACCAAAAGAACCGTCGC
>CAZOHQ010000179.1:0-4664 GCA_964579455.1 uncultured Syntrophaceae bacterium
AGTTCTCCTGCCCCGGGTCTAGTAACGGGTAAGAATAAAGAGGACCAAATACTCCTCCTTATTGTATTTTTTCTGTCGTATACTTTCCTCTCGTGCGACTCGAGGATGTCGAAGATTTTGGCGGCCAAGTCTTGGATACCCTCAACACGGTGTACGCCCGTTCTGAGAACAGAAGCGGGCAGGATCGTATCGAGATGGAAGTACTCGTGTCCAGAGCGTGCCTTGTTCGATATGATATTGTCTCTGATGTGAGGAAGTATAGGCTTAGATGTCTTGATGTCAAGGAGATATCGCCTCCCCATAGATAAGATTCTGTGCCGATGGCCGAGATAGTAATGTATCACACTATCAATCATTTTGAATAATCGGCTATTACAGTGAAAAAATCTCTTTTTACCTTACGATTTGACATCCTGCACGGGGTGTGGTCTTTTGATTCGTATGTCCCGAAATATCCTGGATCGAAAGAAGTGCAGTTCTCTTGACATTGCCGGAAGAAGGCACTAAGAGACTACGTTTTATATTACGATACACATGAGAGGGGCATATCACAGGAGATGGGATCTGAAGCACTGGCACTTATCTGCGGCCTCGCCGCGGCGGCGAGTTTCGGCACCGGCGACTTCTGCGGCGGATTCGCGACGAAACGGAGCAGTGTCTTCAGTGTCATCGTCATATCCCAGATCATCGGTCTCGCCCTGTTGGCCGGACTGGCCGTGACGTTGCGAGAATCGATACCCTCCGGGATCAACCTGGTATTCGGCGGACTGGCCGGCCTCTTCGGGACACTCGGCCTCACAGCGCTGTACATCGGACTCGCACGGGGACACATGGGGATCGTTGCCCCGGTCAGCGCCATTGTCGGGGCCGTCCTGCCCATCATTGCCGGTATATTCATGGAAGGGGCCCCGACGGGGAGTCAGATCCTCGGACTGCTGCTGGGGGTCTGCGCGATCTGGTACCTTGCCGGCGGGGGCGGTGCCACATCGATTCACCCGCGCGAACTGGGCCTGCCGCTTCTGGCCGGGGCGGGATTTGGCTTCTTCTTTATCTTCATCGATCAGGTCAGCGAAACCGCGATCTTCTGGCCGCTGGTCACGGCGAGGATCGTATCGATTATGATGATCCTGGCATTCATCATGGCGCGCCGGCAAAGAGTACAGACTCAGTTGAACCGTCAACTACTCAGCATCATCTTACTGGCAGGAATCTTCGACGCAGCGGGCAACATTTTCTTCGCCCTGGCATCCCGCCTCGGAAGGCTCGACATATCGACGACGCTTACCTCACTCTACCCCGCAGTGACGGTGTTCCTGGCCTGGTTCATTCTCAGGGAACGCCTGGCCTCGCGACAGTGGTTCGGCGTTGGGATCGCCCTCGTCGCGCTCGTCCTGATCGCTTGGTGAGCCAGGGATGGCAAAGCATGACATTTCACGGAGGTCTCTGTAAGTCGGGATGGGGAAACCGGCATTTTTTTGTATCACTTCCCCGCCGACTCCTCCAGGACTCGCCTGTACTCTGAATACTCGGGATTATCGATTGATACCTGCCCCATTGTCGTCGCGAAAAGATGACGGAAAAGCTCGCCGTCGCGGTAGTCCATACTTTTATCCCGAAGGCGACTACACAATTCGTTATTCAGTTCCGCAATGGTGCCATCGGTGCCAAGAAGCGAGCTGAGCCGTTCGTGTTCCTCATGAGCAAGCTGCGGGCCCAGTTGGAGTTCCCTCCTCACCAGCGCAAGGACTTTGATAGCAACGCGCGTGTGAAAGGCCCTGTGTGAATCGACTTTGTCGATAATCTTTTTTTCGAGAAACTCCTGGGTGGCCTCGAGGAGTTCATCGATGGTCGGTCGAGATGAAGCCATGTTATTTCCTCTCTTTGAGCAGATGTAACAGATCGATTTGGGTTTCCGAGGTTCGCCGGCCGATGGCGGCCAGTTCGACGGATCGTTTCGCTCCCATGAGATGGGTGAACGCCTGAACAATGCACACGATCCCCCATTTCAGTGTTCCGAATACTTCCCAGAAATGAACCGACGCCGGATTGACGCGGATGCCCCCAGCTTCTTCATATCCGGCAAAGAGATCCTCCCGGGTGCCGAAGCCACCGACAGGTTTGTCGATATTGCCGAAACGCCATGAATTGACGCATAGCCAGCCAAGGTCTTCCATGGGATCGCCAAGATGGGCGAGTTCCCAGTCGAGAACGGACCGGATACCCTCGGGACCAACGATGAAGTTCCCGTTTCTGAAATCACCGTGAACCAGGTGCGGGGCCGTCCGTTGCGGAGCGTTGTCCTCGAGCCACCGCAGGGCGAATTCAAAGACGGGGTGCTTTTCACCGAACCCATCATAAAAGGAATACAGTTGTTTTACTCCCACCTCCGCCGGCTGTTTCTTGAGGGGCGGCAGACGGTCGGTATCGACGGCATGTATACCGGCGAGAATCGTTCCGCACTGCCGGGCCATGATGTCGCGAGCGCCGGCATATTCGTCATCGCGCAGTATCTTCCGTGCGATCGTCTCACCCGGTACCCGCTGCATGGCGTATCCGGGACCGATTCCATCATCTTCGTCGAGAATGAAACGGATGGGAGGAACGGGAACCGCACCACGTTCCGCCGCCCTGAGAACCTGTGACTCCGTCTGCCGGTCGAGGCGGACCTTGTCTTTCTTTCCTCCCGGCGGTGAAAGCCTGAGTATGAGTTCATGCCGGGTATCCCCGCAGAGGGCATCGAAATGCCACGTCTCCGCCGAAGCGCCTCCGGAGAGCGGGCGAAGATCTTCGATGATGGTTGTTCCTCCCAGATGTCGTGATGCCGCCCGGGTGAGAGATCGGGCAAATTCTTCCTGGTTCATATCATTCAAATTCCTTTCCCGCCGGTTCGCCCTCAATGATCTGATCGAGATATTCCGACATGCCGTACCCGATCTTCCCCTGGTACCGGTATTCGGTCATCCCCTCGGTAATGCGCGTCTCGAGCATTTCACCCGTCTTGTTCTTTTTCCGGTTGCGAAGCGGAATGAGGGACAGCACCCTGCCGTCGATCTCGTATTCTCTGTCTTCGGTCCGGGCGTTTACCTTCAGAGCGGTCTGATAGTAATTCGGGTCCCAGTCCGTTTTCAGTTTAACGTCTTTGAAGGGAACGTACCGGCCGTTCTCAAGCATGATCCCCATCATCTGGTGATTTCCGTCCTTCTTCCCCATGATCATGAACATGAACCCGAGATCGGGTCCGAAATTCATCGGTAGCCACCGATACCAGTGTATATTCTGCCAGTACCGGGAACCCCAGGAGTGATCCCGCAGACCGAAGCCATCGATTCTCCATTCCTCGTGCTTCACGCGGATGGTACCGGTGCCGCTCAGGTGCTGTTCGTAGTGGGCTTTTGCAAAAGCCTCTTCCGGCCGTTCCGTGAAGGGGGTTCCGTCCTTGCCCACCATCTCGCCGCCGAAAACCGGGCCGATTCCCTGGTAATTCAGCGCGACCGAACAGTCCACGATGGGGTTTTCTGTAAACGCCTTCGCCGGATTTGCCAGGTCGTGAGGGTTTTTCATGACACATATCTGACCGTCGTAGGTTACCCGCAGTCGCTTCAGCGGTTCTTGTATCTCGAACTTCAAGCCCGCCGCGTCAAGGGTGTCGTTCGATGAAATATCGGGCCTACTGAAGATGAATCCGACCCTTCCATCGGGAAGGTATAGGCAGCAGGATACTTCCGCCCTTCCCTCGTTCGGGCGGTTTCCAACGCGAAACCATCCGCCCATGACCTGGTTGAAGTCAAACACGTTGATGTACATGCTCTCGTTGAAATTCTTTGTGTCCTCAACGGGGTGATTGTACTCGTCTTCCGGCTTAAGCTGGAACGACATGGTATCGAGCATATTTTTCATGAAACAACTTCCTCCCTTTTTTCATATATTCATCCCGTAACATGAACCGCAACACTTTGCCAAGTTCAAGCCGACGCAGGAGCTGATCTCTATACCAGATCGCCGATGGTGCCTTGTAGCTTGCCAGTTGTTCCTTGCAGAAAATGATGAGTTCTTCCTGGGAAACCGTTTCCGCCATTTCCGCCGGTGCGAGGACAACGGCCGCCACCACACGGGAGCCCCATGCCTGATGATATTACCTGTCGATTTCGTTTTGTGTATATTTCAATCACCCGCGAGAAAACGGCGGGTTTTTTCAATTAACATAGGATTGATCTGATCGTCGCTGATGACCGCTTTTTCAAGCATCGGAAGATTATCATTAAATATATGCGTAATATTATAGTTCGGCATGACAAGATTCACGATTTCCGATACCCCCTGCCTTCCGAGCCAGTAATTGACGAAGTCGTGGTAAATCAAACATCATGAACTTTAAAGAATGTGCGTTTCTATTGAGTGGTGCTGTGTTGACATTCGTTCCGGATTGATGCTCCCCACAACCCCGTAAAACCGGGATTGCGGGGAACGCGCTCGGTGTTCTGTACTATTCGAGATTTCTTTCTCTTCGTTTTGACTACCCTTCAGCGGGCGCAAGCTGGGGAACAGATTCTAATACGGTAAATTTCCCCATAACCCATCCGAACTCTCCGGAAGGCCTGCCGGGACGGCGCCTTTTTGGGTCGAGCTTTATAATTATGGGCACGAGTCTGTAAATATTTCAGGCT
>CAZOHQ010000179.1:4674-4969 GCA_964579455.1 uncultured Syntrophaceae bacterium
GGGAATCTGTAAGACTACCGCATGATTCATGCCGGGGCCTGATCGGACGTTCAGCATGGGAGGCGTTGATTTCACCAGTTCAGTTACCGGTAAAGCGGATTGTTGTTTCGCAATGGAATCCGACGTGGACGCAACGTAAGGAGGTTCTACAACGACATATCCGGACGGAACCCTGTTGTAATAGACATCGCCGTAGTAGTAATATTCGACTCCCCCTGCCCGGAACGTTATGTACCCCTGGGGCAAACGCGTAACAGCAGCCCCGCGTGGCGGCTTTGTTACGACATATCCGTCC
>CAZOHQ010000180.1:0-4960 GCA_964579455.1 uncultured Syntrophaceae bacterium
CCAGCATAACAGGAATTATGGGATGATCGCCTGGTGTTATCATGAATCCCAGTTTGACAATCTCCTCGCGGAAGAATCTCGTGTTTGATTGCAACTTCTCTCTGGCCTCACCGGTGTTTTCGAGGAGCTCCAGGGTCTTGATCGCGGCAGACACTATCGGAGGCGCAACCGAATTCGAAAAAAGATACGGGCGCGATCTCTGTCTCAGCATCGATATCATATCGGTGCGTCCCGTCGTAAACCCGCCGGACGCTCCTCCCATGGCCTTGCCGAGAGTTGATGTGATAATATCTACACGATCCCGGACATCGAAATATTCGGGCGTTCCGCGCCCTGTAGCCCCGACAAAACCCGTGGCATGGCTGTCATCCACCATGACAAGGGCATCGTATTTTTCGGCCAGAGCGCATATCTCGTCCAGTCTGGCCAGATCTCCATCCATACTGAAGACGCCATCCGTGGCTATCATCCTTCTATTCGCTCCTTGTGCCTCTTTGAGGCGTTCCTCCAGATCTTTCATGTCAGCGTGAGCGTAGCGGTAGCGGGCCGCCCTGCACAGACGGATGCCATCGATTATCGAGGCGTGGTTCAGTGCATCGGAAATGACCGCATCCTCCGGTCCCAAGAGTGTTTCAAAGAGACCGCCATTGGCGTCAAAACATGAGCTGTAGAGGATGGTATCCTCCGTTCCCAGGAAGATGCTGATCTTTTCTTCCAGCTCTCTGTGAATATCCTGTGTGCCGCATATAAATCGAACCGAAGCCATCCCGAAACCGCGGGCATCAAGTCCGGCTTTGGCAGCCTCAATGATGTCGGGATTGTCCGCCAGACCGAGATAGTTATTGGCGCACAGGTTCAAAACCTCCGTACCATTCACCAGTATCCGCGCTCTTTGAGGGGAAGCTATATGGCGCTCCTTCTTGTAGAGACCTGTTTTTACGAGATCTTCCAACTGAGCCTTCAGTTCTTCGCGAATTTTTCCATACATACGCAACCTCCAAAAGATTATCCCTCAACAAATACCTTGAATCTGCCAAGACCCTCTCTGATTTCATCAATATCGATGCCCGAATACGCCAGACGTATATAGAAATCCTTCTCGTCTTCCAGGGCGCGCCCGAAGTGCAGCCGGGTGCACACCGACACTCCGGCTTCATGTAAGAGGGCCTCGCGAAACTCGTCGAGATCGACAATCCCTTTCCGTTCCATCGCCCCGGTAACGTTAGGATACAAATAGAAGGTCACGTTCGGTCTGAAACAGCTCACCCCCTCTATGGAATTGAGGATATCCGCGGCCGCGTCTCTCCTGGCTCTGAAGGTATCCAGCATTTTTCTGGCCGTCGTCTGATCTCCGGTAAGCCCTTCCATGGCGGCGTACTGTATGAAATGATTCGAACAGGATTCATCATTGACGTTGAGCTTTGTTATTACATCAATAACATCTCTGGGTCCGATAGCCGCCCCCAGCCTCCATCCGGTCATGGCAAATTTCTTGGAAAAACTGTAAAGGATCACAGACCGTTCGGCCATACCCGGAAGAGACGCAAGGGAAACGCTCTTTCCTTCGTAGCGAACGTCATAATAGGCCTCGTCACAGAGCACATAGAGGTCGTGCTTGATAGCCAGCCCGGCAAGTTTTTCGAGCTCTTGCGGGGAGCATTCCGCTCCGGTAGGGTTTTGCCAGTCGTTGAATATGAGTATCTTCGTACGTGGGGTTATCTGCCTTTCGATAGCATCCATATCCAACTCGAAGTTTTCCCTTCCTTCAACAAATCCATACGGCAGAGCCTTTCCTCCCTGAAACTCTATCTGCGATTCATAAATGGGATAACCGGGATTGGGATACAGAACCTCATCTCCGGGGTTCATGAGCGTCAGCAGAAACTTGCCTATGACCGGCTTTCCTCCCGGCTGAATGGACACATTTTGCATGGTATAATCGATCCCATGTGATCTGCTGATATCATCTGCCAAAAGCTCACGTAACTGAGGTATCCCCGCGTTCGGACAATAACCTGTCTTTCCTCCCCGCATCGCCTTTTCAGCCGCGTCCATAATATTGGAAGGGGTCATGATGTTTATATCACCCAGATGAAAAGGATACACCTTGTTGCCTTCTGCCGCGAAAGCGGCTGCCTCTGAGGAAACGGCAAAGGCGGTTTCAATCCCCAGTCGCTCTATCCTGTCCGCGATTCTCATGGTCTTCTCCTTTTACAAAAGTATGACACGTTTTAAAAAAGTCGGAATCCTGCCACTCTGCCGTGCACGGCTATCCCGCATATTCCGGGATGCCCATCTCTTCTGAATTGATAATACTTGGAGCCGCTTCCGGAGGATTATCTTCCAGGAAGGGTAAGACGCTTTCTCTTTTCCATACCGGGTACCCCGACAGGATTCCCGCCACGTTTTCTGCCGCAAGGATAGCCATACTCTGCCTCGTCCAGATGGTCGCCGAACCGAGATGGGGCACGATCACCACATTGTCAAGCTCAATCAAACCCGGCTTCAGATCCGGTTCATCTTCAAAGACATCAAGTCCCGCCCGAAAGTCCGGATTATTCCGGCAGTGCTTCACGAGGGCCTCCTCATCGATCAAGGGCCCTCTGCTCGCGTTAATCAGGATTGCGTTTTTCTTCATCAGTTCCAGGCGCCCGGCGTCTATAAGATGATGCGTGGTTTCGTCGAGCACAGGATGCAGGCTCACAAGATCGGCCACCCTGAGTACATCTTCTATACTTTCCATCCTCCTGCAGGCGACCGGTTGTTCCCCGCGTGACTTCAGGAAATCCGCGTAAGCGGCTATGTCTTCTTCAAGATTACTGTTCGGGTATAGATCAAAATAGACGAGATCCATCCTGTGCCCTTCAACCATCATGCGTGCATAGGCGGCGCCGATACGTCCCGCGCCTATGACACCAACAGTCTTTCGATAGAGAAGTTCTCCGAGGAAAAGGGTTGGAAGCCAGCCGTGATACCTTCCTTCGCGCGTAAACCTGTCCGCCTCCACCACCCTGCGAGCCGCCGAAAATGTCAAAGCTACAGCCATCTCTGCGGTTGTTTCAGTCAACACGCCAGGGGTGTTCCCCACACAGATACCATGTCGTGTCGCGGCCCCGATATCCAGGTTGTTGTAACCCACGGCATAATTACTGTAGGCAGTCCCTCCTGCCTTCTCAAAGACGGAAAACAGCTCATCTCCCCAGACCTCAGTGAGCTGCCCTATGGCCCCCGAGCATCTGTCACCTATCGCGGAACTGATCTCCTCCGTACTCAAAATTTCCGTCGACGTGAATACCTCTACCCTGAAGCCGGCCTGTGTGAGAATTTCCAGCCACCGTTCACCCGGCAATTCTTTGGTAACCACCACACGCCTGTCACCCCCGGGATTGTACACCTTCCATTTTTTATCATTCAACATAAAATCCCCCTTTCAAGGCTTATGAAAATCACCTTTTGCAGAACAGCATTGATTGGTCACATGGTAACATAAGAAGCGGGAAATTCAACAGAAAAATATGATGGAGCACACCATGATTAGACGATGCTAAATCCCTGGGAGGTGCTGTATTGGGAGCCAGGTACCTCCTTGTTTCTTTCGTGAGAACGTGTTAGCCTCGCCGCAGCATTGAGAGCAAAGGAGACCAATTCATGATCGATGAGGTGATGGACCGTTTCTACC
This sequence comes from uncultured Syntrophaceae bacterium, assembly GCA_964579455.1. Taxonomy (GTDB): domain Bacteria; phylum Desulfobacterota; class Syntrophia; order Syntrophales; family UBA2210; genus UBA2210. The sequence continues at coordinate 3,680 of CAZOHQ010000180.1, forward strand.
GGATCGAAGTGCCCCTGCCCAACAGTCCGCTGAAAGAACTCAATTCTTATGTAATCAAGGCCGACGACCGGAACCTGATTATCGACACAGGTTTTAACCGTACCGCCTGTTTCGAAGCCATGCAGGAGGGAATACATGCCCTGGATATCGATCTTTCCAGGACCGATTTTCTGATAACCCACATGCACGCCGACCACTCTGGACTGGTCACGCGTCTGGCCACGGAAACCAGCGCCATCTATTTCAGCAGAATCGACGCACAGGTCTACCTGGATGAAGGCATCTGGGAGTCCATGATCGATTACGCCGGGATCAACGGGTTCCCCGCCGATGAGCTTATCAAGGCCCTTCAAAACCACCCCGGCTTCAAGTACAGCGCGAAGACGATCCCCGCATTGACTCTCATCGGCGACAATGATCTTATTGAGATCGGTAACTACCGTTTCCAGTGTATCTCAACACCGGGGCATACACAGGGGCACATCTGCCTCTACGAAACCGAGAAGAAGGTTCTCATCTCGGGCGACCACATTCTCTTTGACATAACACCTCACATTGAATCCTGGTCTTACCAGGTGAACTCTCTTCGTAACTATATAGACAGCCTCGATAAAGTATACGATCTGCCGGTAGATATCGTTCTCCCGGGACACAGAAGTTTCTTTTCCGATCTCAAAGGAAGGATTGACGAACTGAAACAGCACCATAAAGACCGCGCCGATGAAGTTGTCGACGTGATGGGAAAAGAAACCAAGACCGCCTATGAAATAGCCGCCGGCATGACCTGGGATATCGACTGTGAGACCTGGGAACTCTTCCCCATCGCACAAAAATGGTTTGCCACCGGCGAGGCTATTGCCCACCTGCGATTTCTTGAAAGCGAAGAGAGGATTCACAGAAACACCGACAAAGAGGTCATCACCTTCTCCACCTGACAGGACAGCCGGACCGTCAACCTCTACCGAAGCAGAAGAACAAAAAAGCGGGGGAACCCCCCGCTTTCACCCCTCATTCGAGATCCGTTCAAAGAGATATGTCCTCCCTGACTCCGAAGGCGCCTCCGGCGTGGCGGTCCCTGATTATGTTGATAAATTACGACTGATACGGTACTATTGTCTCTAACAGCAGATCTAACGTATTTTCATTAAGGGGGGAGAGACACATGAAATTCGAATCATTGGAAAGTGCCTTAACGTTTGCGGCAGACAAGGAAAACGCATCCTATACGCTCTATACATCCTTTGGGAACATCGTCAAAAGCATGGCCGCGAAAAAGCTCCT
>CAZOHQ010000181.1:0-2859 GCA_964579455.1 uncultured Syntrophaceae bacterium
ACTCGGGGTGTCCCGGTGCCTTGCTTTCCCATACGCGAAACGCTTTTATGTCATCGAGGGAAAGATCGTAGCCGGTCAGATGGAGGAGCGCGTAGAGCAGCATGGAGCCATGTCCGGCTGAGAGGACAAAGCGATCCCTGTCCACCCAACCCGGATCTGAGGGATTATGTTTCAGGTGTCTTGTCCAGAGGGTATAGGCCATCGCCGCGCTCCCCATCGGCAGCCCCGGGTGTCCCGATTTTGCCCCCTGTATCGCGTCAACCGCGAGAAAACGGATCGTATTTATGGAAAGTTCCGCTAATCGTTCTGTGTTGTTATTACCCATGCTCTTTGCCAGCTCCTTGAAAAATATTTAGATGTACACATTCAGTTCTTTGAAAATATTGGAGAAGTGCGCGAGTAAGTTCCCCGCTGTTTCAATCCGAATACCCTCTATCGGCATGACGAAAACACCCCTCTTTATTCGGGTTTTACTACTTGATTCCGTAGTAATTCACAAGAAAAATGTAAGACGGCCCGGAGACCTGACGCATACGGGGGTCACGAAAGATCACGAAACTCGGCAATCATCACGGTATGATCAGACGGTTTCTCGGCACGCCTCGGTCTCAGATCGATGGAACAGTCGACGGAGAGATCAGCCAGGGGCCGGGTCGCAAGGATATGATCGACCCGCCAGCCAAGACCTCTGTCTATCGCCGCGGGGACCCGGTAGTCGAAGAACGCGTACTGTCCCGCCTCTCCCGGATGATGTTTTCTGAAGAGATCGAGCAACCCCCATGACGTCAGGGCGTCAAAGGCCTCCCATACCTCCGGCGTAAAATCGACATGTCCCATGAGCCGTTTGGGATCATGGACGTCGATCTCTTCGCGGGCGACATTGAGATCGCCGCAACAGACGATCGGATCATCCGGTGAATAGTGCCGCTCCAGAAAACCTCGGAGGCGGGCAAACCACTGAAGCTTGTATTGAAATTGGGGCAGTTCTTTGTCTCTCCCCTGAGGCACATACAGGTTCAATACCGAAATACCGGAGAATACACCCCGGACAAGGCGGTCCGTATCAAACGGCTCATTATCCTCCAGACCGGAAGAGACATCCTTCGGTCTCTCCAGAGACGCTATGGCCACGCCGCTGTATCGTTTTCCCCCGCTGAAGACCACATGATAACCGGCCTGTTCAAAATCTCCCACTGGAAACTTTGCGTCCTCAACCTTGGTCTCCTGCATGCACAGGACATCGGGACGATTCTCCCGCAGCCACGGTATGACAATATGGAGGCGGGACCGTATTGAATTTACATTATAAGTAGCAATCTTGAACATAGTTGTCACCTTTCAGGTGGATTGGGCCTGTACGGGGCCTTTTTGGGAATCCTGATTATGAAACAGGCCCATGACAACGGCGATCTTCTCCGATGATCCGACGGCAAAGAGCACATCACCCGCATGAAACAGCACATCGGCGCCCGGATTGGACACCACCTCGGTCCCCCTCCGCATGGCCAGCACAGTAACACCGTGTTTTTTTCTCATCTCGATCTGAGCCAGCGATTTTCCAATGATCGGGGCCCCTTCACCAATCCGCAGCGCGCTGATCTCGATATCGGGGACCTGAATCTTCAGATCGGCAAACGATGCCGTCTCCCGGGCAAGGGTTCGAAACATCTCGTACCCATCCGACCGCACCTCGGCGGCGAACTTCTCTATCGTGTCCCGAGGGACAAGATATTTTGCCAGGACCCGGTTGAATATCTCCACGGATGTCTCAAACTCCTCCGGGATAACCTCGTCGGCTCCCAATTCGTAGAGAGGAGCCATCTCCTGAAAATAGCGCGTCCGTACAATGAGATAGACGTTCGGATTCAGTCTCCGGGCGGTCTCGATGATTCCGCGGGTTGCAGCTGGATCGTTGATAGCAACTACGACGATTTTCGCATCCTGTATGTCCGCGTGCCGGAATACCGCCTCCTGGGTCGCGTCGCCGTAACAGATCGGCTTTCCCTTCGCCTGTTCACTCCTCACCGTTTCGGGATTCATCTCGATAATCATATAGGGGATATCCGCCACCCCGGCCGCCCTTACAACGTTTCTGCCGTTTACCCCGAAGCCGACGATAATCACGTGGTCTTTTTTGCCCACGGCCGCCATTTCCGGAACGGGGTACAACCCTGTTCGCAACCGCTTCGGAACGGGCCCTCGCAATACGAAATCAGCCATACGGGGGGCAAATCCTATCATGAACGGTGTTGCCGCCATGCTGAGCACGGAGAACGACAGGAATGTCTGATAACTGTTGCCGGAGAGCAGACCGTGCTCAATGCCGGCCTTGGAAAGGATAAACGAAAATTCACCGATCTGACTGAGGGCGAACCCCACCAGGATCGCAGCGCGCAGTTGCAGGCCCAGCAACACGGTCGCACACCCGGCAATGAGTACCTTGAGGAGGATAACCGCCGCGGTAATCAGGACGATCAACCCGAAATGCCGGAAGAGAAAACCGATATCCAGCAGCATGCCGATGGAAACGAAAAAGAAGCTCATAAAGACATCCCTGAAGGGGAGTATATTGCCGAGCGCCTGATGGCTGTATTCGGATTCGGAAACAATCAATCCAGCCAGAAACGCCCCGAGAGCGAGTGAAAGGCCGATGCTGGAAGTCAGCCACGCAACCGCAAAGCATATGACGACAATGGTCAGCAGAAAGAGCTCCCGGCTTCGCGTCCGGGCGATCTGATACAGGACCCGGGGCACGATCCATCTGGCGCAGATGATAACCAGCGCGATGATCCCGATTCCCTTGGCGACGATAACCAGGGAGATGCCGACCAGGTTTCCCGTTGCACCGGCCAGCAGAGG
>CAZOHQ010000181.1:2959-4952 GCA_964579455.1 uncultured Syntrophaceae bacterium
CCCCCGGCGAGAACGGCCCTCTTGATCTGCATCAGTCTGTTGAGTGAAAACTCGATCCCGATGGTAAAGAGCAGCAGGACAACACCAACTTCCGCAAGGAATTCAACCTCATGGACTGCCCCTACCAGCCCCAGCCCGTGAGGCCCCGCCAGTATCCCGGTCAGAAAAAAACCCACGATTGTCGGCACGCGAATCTGATGGCAGACGAAGACCACAAGAACCGACAGTCCCAATATAATAATAACATAATTCAACAACTGAACTTCCATATCTCCGTGTATCCCTTACGCAACCGTAAAGCCCATACCTACAAATCAGGTAGAATATACAGTATCATTCCGGCCGTATTTTTTCAAAAATATTATATGCATCGGAATACCTTGAAATCCATAGCCTCAACGCGCAAGACCGGAGAGACCACAGACCGATCCGTGGCGTGTCCGGTATGATAACGATTTGATTCTCAACGATATTGAGATAAGTGAACTGAGATAAGTGAACTTGCAAGACACACGAAAATTGTGTAATATTGAAGACAAATCACTGTGGCAAGGAGGATGTATGAAAGCGTTGGTCACGTACTACTCGGAGACAGGCAATACTGAAAAGCTCGCCCGTGCAATATACGAAGCTATCCCCATTGCGAAAGAGATCAAGCCCATCCAGGATGTGGAAAACGCCAACGGATATGACATCATATTCTGTGGATTTCCTGTTCTTGCCCACAGCGTATCGGGAAAGGTCCAGCCATTCATCAAGAAACTCCCCAACGGGCAAAAGATAGCCTTCTTCTCAACCCACGGTTCTCTGCGCGGTGGGCACCTGCCGAGACAGGCGTTCGAGCACGCCATCGGCCTCGCCTCCAAGGCAACCATACTTGGCCACTTCGGTTGCCGGGGAAGTGTGGACCCAAAGATTATCGAAACCCTGATGCAGAAGCCGGAACACAGGGCATGGGCCCAGGAAGCCCAGAGCGCCGAGGGACACCCCGACCAGGGAGATCTTGAGGACGTAAAGAAATTCGCATTTGAGATGATCGCCAAGATTGGTTCATAACCAAGGAGGCCATCACCGTTTTGTGCAACAGAATTACACTGAGGGAGGAATCACCATGACTGACCGAAACATAGTCGTCATCGGGACATGTATTGCGGGGCTTCTCCTGGGAGGAGTTGCCGGCGGGGTGTTCCCTGTAGACACCGCTGCGGCATCCCGGACAGAAACCGCAACCTTTGCACTCGGCTGATTTTGGGGAACAGATGCCCGGTTCGGGAGCATCAAGGGCGTCACACGCACCCGTGTCGGATACACGGGGGGAACGAAACACAATCCCACCTACTACAATCTGGGGGACCATACCGAGGCGGTTCAGATCGAATTTGATCCGGGAAAGGTCTCCTACAGCGAACTGGGAGAGCTCTTCTGGAGCAGTCACGATCCCAGAAGCCGGTCCCTGACACGACAGTACATGTCCGCCGTGTTTTATCATACCGAAGAGCAGAAGCGTTTGATCCTGAAGGCGCGAGACCGCTCTTTTTCGGAGGAAGGAGGAAAGATCTTCACTCAAATTCTCCCCGCCACAGAGTTCTATCCGGCGGAGGAATATCATCAGAAGTACTCCCTGCAAAAAGAGCGAACCCTGATGAAGGTACTGAGCGAACTATACCCTGACAGACGGGCCATCTTTGACTCTCCGGCTGCAGCGCGCCTGAACGGGTACCTTGCCGGGTACGGCACGTTTGAAGGGCTCAAAGGAACCCTCTCCGATCTTGATCTGCCCCCGATGACATATGAAAAGATCCTGGATAGTGTTTCTCAACTCAATCGCTAACTGAAGATCCTTCAGCCCTCCAATCGCAGACTCCACTCCGGACCGCGCAGGCGGGAACCGCTATCTTCTTTGCGGCGGACAGGTGCTTTTGCCCCGGGATACAACTCTCCAGTTGCCTCATAATAAAATGTTACCGAAAGAGGATCGATAGGAGGTAACGTT
>CAZOHQ010000182.1:0-4931 GCA_964579455.1 uncultured Syntrophaceae bacterium
AGGAATGAAAATCGGCAAGGAGGCCTTCTACGAAATGGCGAATATGCCCCTTGAGAAGGCTCTCCATTTTCTCACGGAAAAGCTGAAAGAAGTGGTGAGCACGGAAGATGCCATAGAAGGCATCACGGCCTTTATCGAGAAACGGCAACCAGCCTTCAAAGGCAGGTAACCATCCATTCTGGAGAGGGAGAGTATTCATGAGCACGAACAATCAGCAAAAAAAGGAGAAGGTTGTCATCGCCAACTGCAGCGGTTATTTTGGTGATCGCCGATCCGCTGCCAGAGAAATGGTGCAGGGAGGCCCCATCGACATTCTCACCGGAGATTATCTGGCAGAGCTTACCATGGCGCTTCTCTTCCGACAGCGCCTCAAAAGACCCGATGCCGGATACGTGCCCACCTTTCTCAAACAGATGGAAGAGATCATGGGAGAATGCCTCGACAAGGGAATCCGGGTTGTTTCCAACGCCGGAGGATTGAACCCCCGCGCACTGGCGGCGGAACTCGAAAAGATTGCCGAGACGCTGGGACTGCATCCGAAGATCGCCTATATCGAGGGGGACGATCTTATGGAACGTCTCGGTGAACTGCAGGAAAAGGGGGAACCATTCACCCATCTGGATAAGGGAATCGACTTGAAAGACGCCACGGGATCGCCAATTACGGCAAATGCCTATCTGGGATGCTGGGGTATCGCGGAGGCCCTTGCAAAAGATGCCGACATCGTTGTCGGCGGAAGGATCGCCGATGCCTCGGTTGTTGTCGGTCCTGCGGCATGGTGGTTCGGGTGGACCCGGAAAGACTGGGACAGGCTTGCCGGCGCCTCCGTAGCTGGACACATCGTTGAATGCGGGGCACAGGCAACGGGCGGCAACTATTCATTTATTGATGAAGTGCCCTCCTTTATCAATGTGGGATACCCCATTGCCGAGGTCTATGAAGACGGTTCCTTCGTCATTACCAAACACCCTGGGACGGGCGGCCTCGTGTCGGTCGATACGGTGAAGGCGCAGCTCCTGTACGAGGTGAGAGATCCGAAATACCTGACGCCCGATGTGGCGGCACGATTTGATACCATAGAGATATCCCAGGAAGCGGAAAACCGCGTAAAGATTACCGGCGTTAAGGGGCAGCCGCCTCCTGAAACCACCAAGGTCTGCATCAACAATCTCGGGGCCTATCGCAATTCGATGACCATCGTTCTGACCGGTCTTGACATAGAAAAGAAGGCAAATATTTTTGAAGATGCTCTCTTTGAAGCCTTAGGCGGCAGGGGACAATATGCCGTGGAGGATGTGCAGCTGATCAGATCGGACAAGGAAGACCCTGCCACGAATGATGAGGCCTTTGCCTATCTCCGGGTGTCGGTGATGGACCCCGACGCAAAGAAGGTAGGGTTATTCTCGGCCAAGATCGTTGAGCTGGGACTTGCTAATATCCCCGGGTTCACGGCAACGGCTCCGCCCACCAAGGGCACCCCTGCCATCATGCACTGGCCCGCGCTCCTTTCGGGTAAGCATTTGCATCAGAAGGTGGTGATTGGGGATGAGGAATGTATCATCGAATCCGTTTTACCCGATCCCGATGCTCCTCTTCCCCAGATCAAGGACGTCGAGATTCCACCGGCGCCGACGGGAAAGACGGTCAGGATGCCCATGGGCCGTCTTTTTGCCACACGCTCCGGCGATAAGGGAGGCAATGCCAACCTGGGAGTGTGGGCAAAAACTCCCGAGGCATATGCCTTTCTGAGGGAATTTCTCACCACTAAACGGCTAAAGGAATTGCTTAAGGATATAAGCGGCTACGAGATGGAACGGTACGAATTTCCCAATCTCCTGGCCATAAATTTCTATATAAAGGGTGTCCTCGGAGAAGGGGTGGCGGCATCAATAAGGAGTGATCCCCAGGCAAAGACTCTGGGCGAATACCTGAGAGCAAAGGTAATCGACATACCGGAGGCGATCACAGCAAAGGCTAACGGCTAAAAGCGGAAGGAACAAATCTCTGTGCCCTTAGCCGTTCCCTCGGCTGGTGCTAGACAGGGGAGAAAGGCGGTTCTTTAAGTCTGGGGTTCCTGATAAACGGATTATGGAGCATGAAAACAGCATTCCTGGAGACAGGAAGGAGGTGTCCAGTGACAGTGTATGATACCAGACCGTGGTTGCAATCCTATGATCCCTGGGTGACGCCCGAGATTGAGATTCCCGACGAAACCTATATGGATCTGCTGGATAGAGCCATCAGCTATGATCCTGATCGAGCCGTGTTTCATTTTCTTGGCAGCACTTATAACTACAGAGATCTGGACAGGTTCTCCGCCAGCTTTGCCGGATATCTTGCCAGCCGGGGGTGTGTTCCGGGAGACGTGGTTGGTGTAAATCTTCCCAACACGCCCCAGTATCTGATTGCCCTGGCCGGCATTCTGCGTGCGGGTTGCGTGGCCAGCGGGGTCTCGCCTCTCCTGACGCCCAAGGAAATGGCCAATCAGATAAACGATGCGGGGATAAAAGTTCTCGTCACCCTTGATGCAATCTTCGAACATCGCCTCCAGCAGATCCGTGACGATGTTCCTTCATTGAAATACTGCATCGTAACCAATATTACCGATTTTCTTCCCGCCTATAAGAGAATTCTCGCAAAATTACTGAAGAAAGTTCCCGTGGGAAAGGTTGAGCCTATCGCCGGCAAAGCAATTGTCTCCTTCATGGATGTTATCCGGAACTATGGGGCATCACGGCCGAAGGTGAGTATCGATCCGGATGATACCTGCCTTATCCAGTATACAGGTGGTACGACAGGCCTGCCCAAGGGAGCGGTCCTGACCCACCGCAATCTTGTATCCAATATCATTCAGGCAACAAAATGGTTCGATCTCAAAGTGGGCGGAGGAGTTGCCTGTTCGGGATTTCCATTTTTTCATCAGGCGGGTCTCTATCTGGGGCTGACGACCATGGCCATGTCATACACTCAATGCCTGATTCCCGATCCCAGGAACACCGATCAGGTCTGCCAGGAAATTTCCAAATACCGCCCCTTCATCATGCTCCATGTCCCGTCCCTCTACCAGATGCTGATGGATAATCCGGCCTTTGCGAAAATTGATTTCTCATCGTGTGAGGTATGCATCTCCGGTGCTGCCCCTTTTTCGAAAGAGGCCATCACGGCCCTGGAAGCGGTTGTTGGTGCAGGAAAAGTGGTGGAAATTCTCGGCATGACCGAAGCGAGCCCCGTCATAACGATGAATCCCTGTAAAGGAACAAAGAAGCTCGGTTCCGTCGGCCTGCCCTTGCAGAGTACCAGGATTAAGGTGGTCGATGTCGAAACGGGAACGGTAGAGGTGCCGGTGGGCGAAGTCGGCGAACTGATTGTTCACGGTCCTCAGGTGATGAAAGAGTATCACAACAAGCCCGAAGAAACGGCGAACACATTGAGGGAGTATCAGCAGGAAACATGGCTCTATACCGGCGATGTGGTCAGGATGGATGAGGACGGGTATGTCTTCATCGCTGACCGCTCCAAGGATATGCTCATCGTGGCGGGATACAAGGTGTTTTCCCGGGAGGTTGAAGAGGTCCTGAGCCAGCATGCGGCGGTCCAGTTTTGTGCCATTATCGGGATGCCCGACCCCAAGAGGCCGGACAGCCAAGTGGTTAAGGCAGTGATCGAGCTGACCGCCCCGGCGCTGAAAGAAGATCATGAAACCATCAAAGAGCAGTTGATCGATCACTGCCGGGAAAACCTGGCACCGTATAAAGTGCCCAAGATTGTCGAGATAACCGATGCGATGCCCCTTACTGCCGTAGGAAAGGTGGATAAAAAAGCCCTTCGATAAGGGGTACAGAAATGTTTTCCGGAAAAACCAAAAGGAGGATGGCATGTATTTCAACGAAACCCACATCGCTTTCAGAGACTCGATAAAAAGATTTATCGACAAGGAAATTAACCCCCACATGGATGAATGGGAAGAGACGGTAGCCCCCCTCCATGATCTTTTCAAAAAGATGGGAGATCTCGGATTCCTCGGGATACGCTATGACCCCCAATACGGGGGACAGGGACTCGACTACTGGTTTGAAACGGTGCTGCTCGAAGAGATCGGGCATATTCAGGGGATGGGAGTAGCGACGGCGATTGCCGTCCAGACGAATATGGCCACACCGGCGATTGCCGCGTTCGGAAGCGAGTATCTGAAAGAGACATACCTGAAGGGGGCCATCGCCGGCGACATGGTCGCGGCCATCGCCGTCACGGAACCGGATGCCGGATCGGATGTCTTTGCCATAAAAACAAGGGCGGTGAAGGACGGAGATTCCTATGTGATCAACGGGTCCAAGACCTATATCACCAATGGAACGCAGGCCGACTTTCTGACACTCCTCGCCAGGACAAGCGATGATAAGGGCTATCATTCCTTCGGTCTTTTTGTGGTACCCACCGATCTGCCCGGATTTCACGTCAACAAGAAACTGGACAAACTGGGGCTGCGAAGCAGTGACACGGCTGAGCTCTTTTTCGATAACGTGAAGGTGCCTGCGAAAAACTTGATCGGCGAGGAGCGGGAAGGGTTTATCTATCAGATGCAGCAGTTTCAGCATGAGCGATTTGCCATACTGCCGGGGACCCATGTGGCCATCAGGGATATGGTTGACATGACCGTCGATTACCTGCGGCAGAGAGTCGTTTTCGGCAAACCCCTCATCACGAAACAGGTCCTTCGGCACCGTCTGTCCGATTATCTGATGAAAAATGAGTGTCTGAAACAATTGAGCTATCATATCGTGCGAATGAAGATGGAAGGCCTCGATGTGACCCGTGAAATATCAATGGGAAAACTCTACGCAGGACAGCTTATCTCCGAGGTTGCCTCGGGGTGTCTCCAGATGTTCGGCGGTATCGGGTTTATGAGCGAAACGCTGATTTCACGATATTTC
>CAZOHQ010000183.1:0-1081 GCA_964579455.1 uncultured Syntrophaceae bacterium
AGACTGGCGTGAATAGAAGACGGAAAAGCCCAGGGAAAACAGAAAAATAAATCTGTTCCCTTTTTTGCTCAAATAATAATTATTTGATTTTAAAGAAATATTTGTGTAGGGAAAATGTTGTCCGAAGAAGAGATTTTGTTCAGACCGATAGAGGATGCAGCAGGCATAATAAATGGTATGAGTTCAATCTTTGTATCGACGAAGATCATCTATGAATAAAAGTGACTTAGAAAAATTAGTCGACATTCGAATTTCAGAAGCTAAAGCATTGCTGGATTCTGAAAAATATCAAGGAGCTTATTATTTAGCTGGATATTCTCTTGAATGTGCTTTCAAGGCTTGCATTGCAAAGCAGGTGCAAAAGCATGATTTCCCGAATAAAGATTTGGCTGTTCAGAGTCATAAGCACAAATTAACCGATCTACTCGGAGTTGCGGGTTTAAAGCAAAAGCTTACTGAAAAGGAAAGAGAAGACAGTGATTTCAAACTTAATTGGGCTGTGGCAAAAGATTGGGCGGTTGAATCAAGGTATGAGTGCGCGATTGAACCAACTAAAGCAAATGACCTTTTTAACGCAGCAACAGACAAAAAATCAGGGATACTGGCATGGCTAAAGACATATTGGTGACAGAGAATCTTTCAGACTCAATGATGAAAGCTGGTGCCAAGCTCATAGAACGTCTTGACACTTCAGCGTCTGAAGTCAAAAGTGCTTTTTGGTTGTATTTTTCGGAAGAAAAATCTTGGAGACTTATCATCGCATCACCCCTTGTTGACTCAGAAGGGCCACGTGACTATTACAAAAACATTGTCCTTGCCAATGAGTCCGCAGAACCAGATGAAGAAGTGGTTTCGCTAAGCGATATTGGTGTTACGAATACAAGTAATCAAATTGTCCAATTGCTTAAATTTGCTATTAAGACAGGGGTTGGGATTTCTGGCATACGCTTCTCAAAAAATACTATCAACGGAACCTTCATCGAAGACAGCTATATATACAGGTCAAACTCATAACAAAGCCAGTCAGCAGGACATAGCAAAGCTGTGCCTCTGCTGGCGTCATTACCATTTAAGCTATGGA
>CAZOHQ010000183.1:1091-4925 GCA_964579455.1 uncultured Syntrophaceae bacterium
ATTTGCGGCGTTAACTTTTAATCCAGGTGAACAAAATACACATTACCGATAAAACGAGTTTAAACCAGCCAGAGTCTTTGTACCGACTCTGCCGGTTTTGTTTTTAGTCAGAAGGAGAAATATAATGTCAGCAGTAGGGGATAACATACGAATAATAAGGGAAGAGATTGCAGAGGCGGCCTTGAGGTCGGGGAGAGAGCCTTCAGAGGTCAGGCTGATGGCCGTGACCAAGACGGTGGATGATGACCGGATCCTGGAGGCGATCGAGGCCGGTGTGGATATCATGGGTGAGAATTATATCCAGGAGGCGAAGAGAAAGATCGAGACGATGGGTGTTGATGTCAAGTGGCACATGATCGGTCATCTGCAGTCCAATAAGTCGAAATACGCGGTCAGACTTTTTGACATGGTTCACTCTGTTGATCGGATAGGGCTGGCCGCGGAGCTTGATAAGCGGTCGGCGGCTGTGGGACGGGTAATGGATATCCTTATCGAGGTGAACGTCAGTGGCGAGGAGAGCAAGAGCGGTATCCGCGCGGATGAGGCGTTATTTCTGATCAGTGAAATCGCAGTCCTTGATAATCTTTCGATCCGGGGACTCATGACGATGCCCCCCTGGTTTGATAATCCTGAGGATACGCGGCCTTACTTTGTGGCCCTGCGGGAGCTCAGAGACAGGATTGCCACGGAGAATATAGAGGGCGTCGAGATGGGCGAACTCTCAATGGGGATGTCGGGTGATTACCGGGTTGCCGTGGAGGAGGGCGCTACCATCGTCAGGGTAGGGACCGCCATATTCGGTGCGCGGATATATTAGTCCGACCTCACTCTCCGTCTTCCTGGGTGTCGTTTTCCGGTTTCTGCCCCTTATAGATGAATCTCTCAAGCAGCCGATGGTAGGGCGTCCAGTCTGATTCATTCCCCGGAGCGTTCATAAATCCGCTGAACGCGTTTGTTTTTGCGTCCAGATCATCGATGAAGTTTACGATGAGGGCCTCCAACGTCTTGGGGCGTTTCGGAGATCCGAATTCCAAGACTCCGTGATGACTGAGGAGTATGTGCCGAAGCTCGAGTGCGAGTTGCTTCGGGAAGTTCTCGATCGCGGCGATCTTTGTGTTCACAAACTCCACCGCCAGGACGATGTGACCGACGAGGCGCCCCTCGTCGGTATAGTTCATCGTGCCGTCGAATGAGAGTTCATGGATCTTCCCGATATCGTGCAGTATTCCTCCCGTGATGGTAAGGTCTCGGTTCACATGCCGGTAATGCTGTGTCACCAGATCGAGAAGCTGTGTCACGGAGAGCGTGTGTTCGAGGAGCCCCCCTATGTACGCGTGATGAAAGCCTTTCGCGGCGGGTGCCTTTCGGAAGGCATCCGCTGTCTTCTCGTCATTGAAAATCATCTCCAGCAGGGCCTTTAGATGGGGGTTGGCCACCGTGGTTATAATACCCATGAGAGACTCAAACATCTCGGAAATGTCCGATGTGGTTGACGGCAGATAGTCGGCGGGGTTGACTGCCGGGTCATCGGTGACGGCGATCTTTGAGATGGAGAGCTGAATCACATTTCTGAAGTTTACCGCCTGAGACTGTATACGGATGATATCCCCCGCCTGGAATATGTTGTTCATCTCAGCCGCCCTGTCCCATACCCTTCCGTCTACTTCGCCTGTCATATCTCTGAGTTTCAGATTCAGATAGGGATTTCCCTTCTGGGATATGGCCATATTCTTTTCCGTGACGAGGAACATATCGGTGACCCGGTCCCCCGCGTGTATATCCTTTACATAGATGTTCTTCGTGTTCAAAATTGTACCCGCCTTTCATTACAATATATCTTAAAAGATCCGCCTCTTACATGGCCTATGAGTGTTATGCCCGCATCCCTTAAGATGTGTACGGCTTCGGATGTTGGGACTGAGTGGGAAATGATGATGGGAACACCCATTGTCCACACCTTCTCTGCGATCTCAGAGGAGACCCGCCCCGTCTTGACGATGATTTTGTCGGAACAGTCGATGTCACCAAGAAGGGCATACCCGCCCAGCATGTCGATAGTGTTATGTCTGCCGATATCGTCCCTTAAAACAATGATCTTTTCCGTATCGGCGAGACCCGAGCAGTGAGTGCCGTGGGTCATCTTGTGAAGCGGGGATGAGGACAGCAGTTCTTCCATGAACTCGATCGCCTTTTTCGCGGATATCAAAATATCTGATGTGATGGGATTTTTTCTCTTTCCCGATCCCCTTGTCTTTGCGCCGCTGGACAGGACGAATAATCCCGAAAAGGTGGGCTCCGAAGGGGCTTTGTCGGTTGTCAGAACGTCAACCCCCGATCCTTCAGAGTCTACCGTGATCTTTTCTATGTCTCCCGGAGCCCCGATGGCGCCTAAAGACAGGAGGAATCCCGCCGCCAGCTCCTCAAGATGGATCCCCGCGCAGGCAATGGTTGCGATCTTCCGGCTGTTGAGGAATATATCTACAGGCTTCTCCCTGATAACCGGTTCAACGATACGGGAGACCTTTTCCCCATCGTAAAAGCCAATATCGATCTTTTCAGTGGGCTCCTTCATCTTGTTCTCTCCCTGAGCATCCGGTGGTTTTCTACTCGGATGGTCAGTTTCGTTTTATCAAAATATTCCATAAGTGGAATTATAAACTTGCGCGACAGGCCGGTCAGCTCCTTGAAGGTGGCGGGCGATGCCTTGCCGTCTTTTATAAGAAGTGCCCGGTAATCTTCTTTGAGCCGATCAATGACCTCCCGATGGAAATACAAATCTTCATTGACCTTAATGAGGACATTCATGCTCAGCATAACATTCAGTATGTCAACCACAGCCTTCTTATTTCCGGGGAATTTTTCCATGAGCTCTTTTGTCAAAGGAGGCGTCAGAGCTGCACTAATATAAATGCCGGTTATCTCTTCCCTGAGCTGTATCTCGTCCTCTTTCAGATTGACCGAGTGATCCTCGATTCGGACATTCTCCTTTGCCGCGACGATCTTCCCTTCGCCCTCAAGATCTTTCATGGCCTTGCTGAAAAGCTTGGGATCGATAAAACCTCCGAGGGTGGTTCTCAGCTCCTCCCTGGAAATGCCCTCCTTCAGGGGATATCTCTTGTGGTATGCCGCTATCTCAGACATCACCCGGTCCTGAAAATCCCGGTATACCCGGGAGGAGACAACCCTGCGTTCTTCGCGGTCAATCAGGAGGGCCTTTTTTTCAGACAGCATCTTCTCAAGAATCTTTTCCTGCTCGCCTGGTGAAAGGCCGGTTCGTATCGCAAGGATCAGACTTGGAATACCATTAAGGTCGGCCCTTTCCAGTATGATGTTTGTTTTCTCCTCCCCTGTTCCCCTGTGGAGTTTCTCCGCTTCGCCGGGTGCCGAGTGTTTTTTGCGTTTTTTTGCAAGGGGATCTATGATCTCTCCGCCCCCGACGGTGGTAATTGGAGAGTAGCTCCTGATGACAAACCGATCCCCCGACATGGCCACCACCGGAGTTTCAGGGATCACCTGCGCGTATGTTTCTTCTCCCGGTTCGATATGATCCCTGTCCTGCAGTATGATCCTTGAAATCGCTTCGCTGGTACCCGTGTGGAACCTGACAAGTGCCCGGTTCTTCAGCTTCTTGCCCGCGCTGGCGAGGTATCTCATGTGGATTTCCAGGCGGTTCGATGCCTGAAAGGTGGAGGGGCGGGTGAGGACGTACCCCCTCTCTATCGTTGTGCGGTCGGTTCCCTGGAGGTTGATGGCGGTTCTCTGACCGGCCTGTGCCACCGGTGCTGTCTCGTTGTGAACCTGGATGCCCCGTATCTTTGCCTGTCCCCCGGAAGG
>CAZOHQ010000184.1:0-4905 GCA_964579455.1 uncultured Syntrophaceae bacterium
CATGGGAAATACCGTGCTCGTGGTTGAACATGACGCACAGATAATGAACTGCTCGGATGATATTATAGATGTCGGACCAGGAGCGGGATTGAACGGCGGCGAGATTGTCTTCCACGGAACTCCCGAAGAGATCCGCAAGTCAGATGTCTCCCTCACCGGAGGGTATCTTTCGGGGAGATTGTCGATTCCCGTCCCGGAAAATCGAAGGCCCCTTTCCGGCCGGTTCATAATCATTGAGGGTGCGTCGGAAAACAACCTCAAGGATATTGATATACAGATCCCTGCCAATGTCTTCACTTGTGTGACCGGCGTGTCCGGATCGGGAAAGAGTACCATGGTGATCGAAACCCTGTACAAGGCGCTTCGCCGCAGGCTGAACAGATACCGAGGCAAATCGGGGAGGATAAAACAGATACGGGATTTCGGTGGCATAGAGCGGGTTATCACCATGGACCAGCAGCCGATAGGGCGTACACCACGGTCGAACCCCGCCACCTATACGGGTGTTCTTACCCATGTTCGGGATCTCTTCAGCCAGCTCCCCGAATCGAGAATACGAGGATATAAACCGGGACGCTTCAGCTTCAATGTCAAGGGGGGGAGGTGCGAGGCATGCCAGGGTGAAGGGGTGAAGAGAATTGAGATGCATTTTCTCCCGGATGTGTACATTACCTGCGATGTCTGTCATGGAAAGAGGTTCAGCCGGGACACCCTTGAGATACGCTACAAGGGGAAGAACATAGCGGATGTCCTTGAAATGACTGTTAATCAGGGTCTTGCCTTTTTTGAGAACATCTCCCCGATACGGTCGAAACTGCAACTTCTCTCTGACGTGGGACTGGGATATGTAAAGCTTGGTCAGTCTGCCACAACCCTTTCAGGCGGCGAGGCACAGAGGATAAAACTGGCAAGGGAACTGGGCAAACGTATGACGACAGGCACCCTCTATATCCTGGATGAGCCGACGATCGGCCTCCATTTTGCGGATATTGAGAAGCTCCTTCATGTCCTCGCGCGGCTGGTGGATATGGGAAATACCGTCGTGGTCATAGAGCACAATCTTGATGTGATCAAGTCCGCAGACTACATCCTTGACCTGGGTCCGGAAGGGGGAGATGGCGGGGGAAGAATTGTAGCTTCCGGCACCCCTGAAGAGGTGGCGGAAAATGAAGAATCCATCACCGGAAAGTTCCTGCGCGAAGCAATGTAAAGAAGCCTGCCGGTTTTCTACCGGCACCAGCTATTGCAAATGATAGGCTGCAGCGTCGATGAAACAGCCACCCCCGCCACCGCCTTTTGATGATGATGATGTAACGGGGAGTACCGCTGAGATTTCGATATCATCGACACATACTCCATAGCCGAAATATCCGGCCCCCTCAAAGGCGACGTAATAGGTCGAACCCGGATTGGGGAGGCTTATTTCTCTTCGTGTCCAGGTTTCGACACTGTTTGTGTATTCTCTGAGTAATATCCATGAGCCGTCGGACGATGTCCTGTAATAGACGCGGAGTTCGTCCTGGTCGCCCACCCAATCCTCCATACTATGCCAAAAAATAAGTTTCGCATCACTTACACCGTCGCTAAAGTCCATAGGGGGACTCACAAGCTTTGTGCTGTCTCCGCTTTCACTGTAGAAGCAGGCATTGTATTGCCCGCTGTTGGCTGATGGGGGATGGCCCTCCTCACCGCCATCTCTGAAGCTCCATTCGGTGTATCCACTGACATACTCGTCCGTCCATCCATCCGGAATTTCTCCCCCTTTTTCAAATCCCTCCTGCAGGATTATGGATGGGGTTTCAAAGGTTCGATCGTCACCGCATATCGGTCCCCCCATGCTGTTTTCGGCCACGAGCCGGAAGTGATAGGATGTCCCGGGGTCAAACCCGCTTACGTTGAGGGTCACGGGAACGGCATAGATACCCGCCTCCAGGTAAAGGAAACTCGTTCTCCTGCCATAGTCCATTGTCGTTCCGTATTCAAAGTGACATGTTGTAGCGTCGCTCTTCGGATTAACGGTTCCATTCAGAGTTACGGTAGTGCATGAAATATCTTGGGCCGCTGTGGTAGTCACGACAGGGATATCGGGAATGCCAAGCGTTGTGAAACTTTTATCATTGCCATAGGCCGATTTCCCGTAAGCATTATCGGCCGCAATTCGAAAGTGGTAGGTCGTTTCAGGATACAACCCGGTCAGCTCTTCACTGATGGTTATCGCCGCAGATTCCGATCCGGCGTCTTTATGCACCGTTTCGAATTCGTAATCTGTTGTAGTTCCATATTCGAAATAATAATCGGTGCTGACGCCCTCAGAACCCACTTCGCCATTCAGGATGGCTCCGCTTGTCATTATACCGGTAGCGGATTTGGTAACAACGACCGGGACGGGATCATAGACAAGATATGTGCCTGCACAGGCAACGTGCGCTGCATTGTATGATATACGCATGTACCCGTCTTCTCCCCAATTCTCACCCCAGCTGTTACGCAGTATCCAGCATCCATCTCCCCCCTCCGGGGGAGTATCGTTCCAGCCAACCAGAGCGATGGCATGGTTTGTCTCGGCATAATATCCTTCGGGGCATGTGATATTTGCGTCTTCATAGATGCCCCCACTGTAGGCAGCAAAGGCATCGGTAACCCAGACAGCGGCATCGACAACACCGTATTCCCTGATGGCGGTTTTGATCGCTTCGATATCGCCGCAGGGGATACGATACCAGCCGGAGAAAACCGTGCGCTGAGCGTCCCACTGTTCACATGAACCGGGATCGTATTCCACATATGGAAAGCTCTCCTCGGGTACAACCCCCTCATCCGTCAGGGCCGTGAGTTCATAATAATCATAATCCGCACCTTCACATCCGGAAAAGTGATCCACGTACTTTTCCAGCCCCCCCAGACACCACGCGATGAATGATTCCGAGAAATCGGCGCAATTTTCATCATATCTACCGGTTACCTTATTGTAAGTTCCCTCCGCGGCGGCGCATGCCGCGAATGCGTAGCAAGCACCGCAACTGCCCTGGTCCCTTACCGGACCTATGTAGGAATGGCCTTCATAATCTCTCCAGTCGAATTTTTCCGGCAGTGGGTCGCCCTCCATGCGACTGCCCAGGGGACCGACATCTCGGAGAATACCCGTTGCGTCCTTCGGGCGGATGGGCGTGTGCCGGCTGAGGAACTGCTTTCTCATCTCCAGCGACATGTCATATATCCTGCTATGATCGACCTTGAAGTTGTAACCGTTTATCTTTATCTTTTCCCTGATCTCCTCCAGTGTATCTCCCGGAGTAAATCTCCGCACCTCTGCGGATCGGCCAGAGGAAGTACCGGGCAGAAAAACTGCTAATAAACACAGGGCCATCAGAAATGATTTGAGTTTTATGGATCTTTGCATACTATGTCTCTCACAAATATCTAGGCAACTTGTTTCAAGATATAGGTTGTATCTTCCTCATTGTCAAGTTCGTATCACATCGCGTGCTCCTAACACTTTTAAATCTTTTCTTGAATAAACAGGGATTCCAGCGTATATCTTTCTCACATTGCAACGGGGTTGTTCGCGTCTCAACTCCCGGCTTGTTGATATCGCAAGATGTTTTATGTATGGCTCAAAAGATCAACGTGTGGCTTTAATCTCAGGTATCCGGGTTGTCCGAATCCCTGAATGTAAAAACTTAACACGGGAGGTTGGGTATGAAGAGACTTATATCTATTTTGTGTATCATGTCGTTGGTAATGTTCGTTCCGCTTGCCGCATCAGCTGCCGGAATGTTCGATGAGGCCGCGCTCTACAAGGCGGCTCAGAATGAGGGAGAGGTCAATATATATTCCTATTCCTCAAGGGTGTTCAAATTCGGAAAGACATTTGAAAAGCGGTATCCCGGGGTCAAGGTGAATGGTTTTGACATGGACTCGCCGGAGATTGTTACCAAGATTCTGGCGGAGCAAACTGCTGAAAACTATATAGCGGATGTCATCTTCCTGAAAGATCCTTCTACGGTTATCCACGAGCTTTACGGTAGAAAATATGTTTCAGGGTATGTCCCGGAGGACCTGGAAAAATTAATACCCGCGAAATATAAAAGTCCGCTCCTCGTCCATCATGCCAGCGTGGACGCCTTTATCTATAATTCCGAGAAAATGAAGAGCCCTCCGTTTGACTCTCTGTGGGATCTGACCAAGCAAGAATGGAAAGGACGGGTCATATTCCCCGATCCCCAAAAGATGTCGGAGTTTGTTGAAGTCCTTACAACCATTGTAATGCACTCTGATGAAATGGCGGCTGAATATCAACGCGTGTTCGGAAAACCCATCAAGCTGAGCCCCGGCGTTAAAAATGCCGGATATGAATGGATCCTCATGCTTCTCAACAACGACCTGATCATCCTGGGATCCACCAACAGCGTCGCCAAGGCAGTGGGACTTTCCAGTCAGGAAAATCCGCCGGTTGGGCTCACGGCATTTTCCCGTTTGAGAGACAAAGAGAAAAATCCCAACCTGAAATTCGATGTTATGTACGATATTAAGCCGGCAATGGGTGTAGCCACCGATGTCCTCGTTGGGATAGTCAATCATGCTAAGCACCCTAATGCGGCCAGACTCATGATCCACTGGATGATGGGGGACACCGAGGGTGGTCAGGGATATTCCCCCTATTTTGTCCTCGGTAACTTCTCCGTCAGAACGGATGTCCCTCCGCCCAAGGGTTCAAAGAGTCTGTCGGACCTGAATCTCTGGAAGTCAAATCCGGAGTTCGTGTGGGATAACGGCCAGAAAGTACTCGAATTCTGGATATCACACCTGAAGTAATACATTCGGGCGGGGATGCAACCCGCATCTCCGCCCGGCCCGGGATACGGTCTGAACCGTGGATTGAGTTGTCTCTATGGACTGGAAAAA
>CAZOHQ010000185.1:0-4884 GCA_964579455.1 uncultured Syntrophaceae bacterium
TTATGTCTAAATCTTCATCAGAATTTTTCAGGGGTCGATCGTCCAGGCGTCCGCTCCGTCGTTCGTGTTTTCGCCTTTCCGGCTCTTGATCCCCATCAGGAGATTTTCATGAACGGTGAGACTTCGAAAGATCCGCCGGTCTTCGGGGACATAGCCGACACCCAATCGAGCAATTTCATAGGGTTTCCTTCCGATCAATTCGGTTTCATTCAAGAGGATCGTACCCTGTTGGGGCTGCACGACCCCCATGATGCTCTTCAAGGTCGTTGATTTTCCGACCCCGTTTCTCCCGAGAAGGCAGACCAGTTCACCTTCTTTCAGGACCATAGACACCCCGTGCAGGATGTGGCTTTTGCCATAGTAACTGTGAATATCTTTGACCTCTAACATGATTATTCTTCCCCCAAATAGGCGTCTTTTACCCTCTGGTCGTTTCGAATTACCTCGGGAATGCCGGAAGCAAGGATTGTCCCGTAGTGAAGAACGGAGATGGTATCGGCGAGGGAAAAGACCACGTCCATATCATGTTCGATGATAATCAGCGTACGATCGGCCGTTACCCTGTCAATCAGATCTATTGCCTGCTCTGTTTCCTCGCGCGTCATGCCGGCCGTGGGCTCATCGAGGAGAATCAATTCCGGTTCCGTAGAGAGGGTAATGCCGATTTCGAGCGATCTCTGCTGGCCATAGGACAGGGAGCTGGCAGGCAGGTCGCTGACTTCTTTGAGCCCCACCTTTTCAATGATGGCCTCGGCCTTTTCACAGAGGGTCCTGTTGTGATCGGGTCTTTTAAAAAAATTAAATCTCAGATGATGCCGGGACCGCACCCCGGAGAGGATGTTATCGAAAACACTTAATTCTTGAAAAACATTGGTGATCTGAAAGGAACGGGATAATCCGTGCCGATTGAGGACATGAGGCGGTTTTCCCGATATGTCCTGCCCCTTAAACAGGATTGATCCCGAGGAGGGCTTAAACTTCCCGCTGATGATATTGAACAATGTCGTTTTTCCTGCTCCGTTAGGACCGATGACGGCGTGGCGCTCCTTCTCGGTCACCTTGAAGTCAACCCCGGTCAGAACCTGAAGTCCGGAAAAGTCCTTGTGGATGTCCTTGATATACAGATAGTCGGTCATAATGGTGTTTTCTCCACTTCAGCGAGCCCGTCGTCGCGGTTATCTTTTCTGCCCGAAAACCACTGCCGTACCGTCATAATGGTCTGAGAGAGTCCTCCCGGAACGTAGAGAACCATAAAGACAAAGATGATGCCCATGAACAGGGGCCAACGATCCGTGATGTTACTCAAATAGTTCTGGAAGATTATGTAGACGAACACTCCGAGTATGGGGCCCCAGAAGGTTCCTGTCCCTCCTATGAAGACCATGAGCAGGACCGCCGTTGTCATGTCGACACTGATGGCTGAGATGGAAACAAACTGAAAATGGAGCATATAGAAGGCGCCAGCCAGCCCCGCCACCGCGCCGGTAAAGGTGAAGAGAATCAGACGGCTGACATTCGTGTTATACCCCAGGAACCTCATCCGTTCCTCGTTTTCACGCATCAAGAGTACCGTCTTCCCCATGGCCGTCTGCGTGAAATACCAGCAGAAGACAATCGCCGCACCGACGACGACCAGGGTGAGATAATAAAAACTTGACACACTCGCTACGGGGAAAGAGGCAAATCCCAGATTGAGCTCGGGTCGTGTAATACTGAGACCGTCATCGCCCCCTGTCACGGAGTGCCATTTTGTCGCCACGGCGTAGAAAAGAGAATTGAAGGCCAGGGTCAAAAGGGCGAAGTAGGCGCCTTTATGCCGCAAAAGGAGAGAGCCGATCAGAAAACCGGCGATGACTGTTATCACAAGGCCGATTATAACGGCACTCAACAGGGTCAGCCCCTGGAGGTGAATGATCGCCACGGCCGCTATGAAGGCCCCCAGACCGAAGAACATGGCATGACCGAAGGACAACAGTCCCGCATACCCGAGAAGAAGGTTGTAGCTGACTGCGTAGAGGGCAAAGATGATGATCTCTGTCAGCATGTTCAGATGGTAGCGCTTCAGGATGAGCGGCATCAATGCACCCAACAGAAATAACGCGACAATGCCGATGTAGGTGTTTTTTTTCTGTTTCATTCTTGTTCCTCACCAAAGAGACCGGATGGTTTAATAATCAGAACGACCACCATGAGCAGATAAACCAGCGCGATGGATAATTTTGGGAACAGAAGGACACCGAAGGACTGAAGTTCGCCGATGAGCAGGGAGGCTATCACGGCGCCGCCCAGGCTCCCAAACCCGCCGACGACGATCACAACGAAAGCATCAATCAGGATATCCTGGGCCATCCCCGGGTATGTTGAAAGGAGCGGGCCGGCGATAACACCGGCGAATCCCGAGAGGGCCGCACCGAAGGCAAAAACGCCCATGAAGACCAGGGGCACGTTCACTCCCAGAGTGTTAGCCGTTTCGCTGTCGTTCACCGCTGCCCGTAGGATAATTCCCAGTCGTGTCTTGTAAAGGATCAAGGCCATAACAAGACCGACGAAAATAGCGCAGAGAAAAATGAATATACGATATACAGGATAGGTGATCCCGATGATCTGAACCGTTTCGCTGAGGAACCCGCTTACGTTCACGGCCAATGGATAATTGCCCCAGTACCACTTCACCAGTTCCGTTATGATATAGGCCAGGCCGAATGTCAGAAGGAGCTCCGCCACATGCCCATTGACGTGGACTTTGCGTAGAAGGAAACGTTCGGTGAGTGCGCCGATGACAAAGAGTATCAGGGGACAGAGCATCATGGAGAGCCAGATTTGCCCTGTCATACGGAGCATGATGGAGTAGGAAAAGTAGGCGCCCAGCATGTACATGGCCGCGTGGGCAAAGTTCAGAACGTTCATCATCCCGAATACGAGGGTAAGCCCAGCCGAGACGAGGAAAAGAAGCCCGGCGTAGGCAAGCCCGTGAAGAAAAAAAACAGGAATATTACTCATAAATAATTTCCCCTTTTTTGTTAGTCATAGATTTGACAGTCAAAGCCCTTTGAATCCACCTACTCCTTATTTGTCGTTAATAGTTTGATTGATTTCGTTTATGATCTTCAAGAGAATCGAATCACGTTGATTTATAATTTTTTCCACTTTTTCGGGAACCCATGTGTGAAACCCCTGACCCGTTTTGACTCCCAACATTCCTGCGTCAATCTTTTCTTTTAAGACTGGTGAAGGTTCGGAAGAGTTTTCAAGATATGGGAAAAGATATTTATGTACGGCATAATCTAGCTCAAGACCCGCAAGATCTGCAGTTTCCAAGGGGCCTATAAAGGGACACCGGAGCCCGAATCCGTATTTCACTACTTTGTCAATGTCTTCTGCATTGGCGACACCCTTTTCTACCATGGATATTGCCTCCCTCCACAGAGCATGCTGAAGACGATTCCCAATGAAACCAGGTATGTCCTTCATAACGCGAACAGGTTCTTTGCCTACGGTTTTCATTAAATCGAAAATTGTTTCAAGTGCGGTATCCGAGGTATATTTACCTTTGACCACCTCTACACAGGGAATGATATGGGGCGGGTTCCAGAAGTGGGTTCCCACAAACCTCGCTTTATGTTTCAATGCCTCGCTGATTTCTGTAATACTGATGGCGGAGGTGTTGCTGCAGAGGATTGCATCCCGCGGCACATATTGTTCCAGTTCGCTGAAGATCTTTCGTTTGAGGTCTAGGTTTTCCGATACGGCCTCGATGATGACCTGCACTCCCTCTGACAAAGTTTTAAGGTTGCCGCTGAGGGTTATTGTTTCAAGGCATTGCTCCACATCGGTTTCGCTGGCCATATTAAGTTCCACAAATGCCTTGAAATTGTTCCGTATCTTCTGCGGTACTGCAGCCAGGGCTTCCTCCACAGAGTCATAAATATTGACGCTGAAGCCATGTGAGGCAAAAACCTGAGCAATACCATGTCCCATCAGTCCGGCACCGACAATTCCTATTTTGGTAATTTCTTTCATGTCTTTACAGGTTCCTTACCGATCAAGCAAGACCATCAAGCAGACGGCCTCTTGATCACCATAAGATTCTCCATAGTGAGGTATATTCCCATCGAAATATACACAATCACCCTCTTCAACAATAAATACCTCGTCCCCATGGCGAAATTTCATAGTTCCCTGGAGGACAAAAAGCAGCTCTTCGCTGTTATGCTGGAAACGGACCTTTTTCTTGGCGTTGAGGGGCATGGTCAGTACGAAAGGCTGCATGCCGCGGTCAGAGTATTTGTAGGCAATTGATTCATAAGAGTGACCGAACGTCGTTCCCTGACCGACGATGACCATCCTTTCGTTCTTCTTTATGAAAGAAATAGAGCTTTGGCGTACAGCCTCGCCCAAAAGAGCGGACGTTGTTACGCCTAATGCTTTTGCTATTTGGGTGAGCGTGCTGAGAGGGGGAGCATTGTCGGACTTTTCCAGCTTGGAGAGATATCCTTTGGAATAACCGGTCGCATCCGCCAGAGACTGCAATGTCTGGCCTCTGGCTTTGCGATATCTTTGTATGTTCTTTCCGATTTCCGATTCGTTGATCATTATACGGTACCTCAAATGAAAGGTCTTGCGTTAACAGCCTATTGGGGTTCCACTGGCCTCGGAATGTATCGTATTAGTGAACAAAAGTATCCTTTTGGAAAACACTTACATGAGTGATGAACGCTTGTCAAGCAGTTTTTAACTTCAATCAGTGGCCCCCAAACCGGATACAAGCAGACCTCGCAGAGAACATAAGGTATATCCTGAATTTTTGAAAAGATTTGGAACAAAGATAATTAGTCCGTCCTGAAAAACAGGACTTTAAAGAGTATTTCGTCATTCTGTTCTTTG
>CAZOHQ010000186.1:0-4874 GCA_964579455.1 uncultured Syntrophaceae bacterium
GGGTTTGAGAGGTATTCTGGTAGACATCACCGGCACTAAAAACGCCGAAGAGCAGGTCAGGCGTTCCCTGCGAGAGAAAGAGGCCCTCCTTGCCGAGATCCATCACCGAGTCAAAAACAACATGCAGATAATCTCGAGTCTCCTATCCCTCCAGTCCAGAGATATCAAGGATAAAAGGGCACTTTCACTGATCAGAAATTGCGAGGACCGAATCAGATCGATGGCCCTTGTCCACGAGAAGCTGTATCAATCGAAAGACCTGTCCAGGGTTGACTTCAAGAATTATATGGATAATCTTGCATCCCGTCTGTTCCAGATCTGCGGAGTAAATTCAAGGGTCATACATTTTTCATCAGACATAAAAGACATTTTTTTCAATATCGAAACGGCAATTCCCCTGGGACTTATCATAAATGAGCTTATCTCAAACGCATTGAAACATGCCTTTCCCGAAGGCAGAAGGGGAAACATTGCAACAAAACTTCATTTCAACAGGGAAACAGAAGAATACACGCTGACCGTCACAGATGACGGCATCGGTTTTCCTGAAGAGACAGATTACAGAGACACGAAAACATTCGGCCTGCAGCTGGTGGGGATGCTTACCGAACAGCTCGGCGGCACGGTGGGGCTTGACAGGAGCAAAGGCACATCTTTCAAAATCATCTTTAAAGCACAGTAGTAAAAAAAGAGATTATAAGGATTGTTGAATGGGGAATTGGGATTAAGAGATTGGGAAATGAGAGTCCGAAGGGATTAACAGTCCGAATGTCTCTCTGCCCAACAGATACGTTGCCCACAAAGGGGCAACGTTACGATAGAATACCATTTCGCGGGGCTCTGATCCCCCCAATGAATATTACATTAAGGAATTAAAGTAATGGATGAAAAAGCAAAAATACTCATCGTTGAAGATGAGCGGATTATCGCCCTGGAAACGAAGTACAAATTGGAATCCATGGGATACGATGTACCGGCTATTGCCTCTTCCGGAGAAGAAGCAATCGGAAAGGCGCAGGAACTGAGCCCTGATCTGATCCTGATGGATATCATCCTGCAGGGAGATATGGACGGCGTGGAAGCGGCCGGTCAGATCCGTACCCGTTTTAACATCCCCGTTGTGTACGTCACCGCAAATGTAAGTGACAGCAGACTGGAAGATATCACGCACTCGGAGCCCTTCGGCTGTCTATTCAAGCCTTTCGAGGACATGGAACTGCAAGCCGCCGTAAAGATGGCACTCTACAGGCACAAAATGGAGAAAACTCTACGGGAAAGTGAAGAGAAACTGCATAAAGAGATGAACTTCAGTAATACCCTCATTCAAGCCTCGCCCGCTTTTTTTGTCGCCATCAACGCTGATGGTAAGACAATCATGATGAATGAATCGATGCTGAACGCCCTTGGATGCACAGCGGATGAGGTGACGGATAAGGACTATATCCTCACATTCGTGCCTGAAATAGATCAGGAATTATTGTCCGGTGTATTCGAAAAAATAATCAAACTTCATGAACCGTTTCTGACCGAGAATAGAGTGCTGACCAGAGACGGTCGTGAGCTACTTGTCGAATGGCACGGGAGATCGGTTTTCGATGAAAATGGCACATTTGAATACTTTTTCGGAACGGGAGTTGACATCACCGAACGCAGACAGGTTGAAGAAAAGTTGAAAGAAAGCGATAGGTTGCTTCGCCTGATTACAGAAAATATGCATGACCTGGTATTTCTGATAGATCTCAACGGGAACATACAGTATACGGGACCCGCCCTTCAGTCTATTCTCGGATATACAATTGAAGAAAGAATTGGCAGGTCATCCTTCGATATAATTCATCCGGAAGACCTGGAAAAGGTACAAACAATATTCGTCAATGCCATCTCCAACGCCACTCCGGTTAAATTAGAATACAGGCTAAAACACGCGGATGGACACTATATATGGGTGGAAACCATAGGAAATTTTGCATTAGACGCAGATGGAAAGATAGCAGGAGTCATATTGGATGTTCGTGACATCACCGACCGCAAGCAAGCCGAAGAAAAGATGCGGGAAAGCGAGGAGAGATATCGCCTGATTGCGGAAAATATGTATGATATGATTCGCCTCGTCGATACACAGGGGACAAACATCTATTCCAGTCCATCCCACAAAGCCGTACTGGGTTATAGCCCTGAGGAAAGAGTTGGTAAATCCAGTTTCGAAGTAGTTCATCCCGACGATATGGGAAACGTACAACAGATCTTTGCAGAAGCGCTTGTAGAGTCAAAACCAGCGAGGGTGGAATACCGTGCGAGGCACGCGGACGGACATTATGTATGGATAGAGACAATAAGCAATTTTATATATGACGATTCTGGTCAGATAGCCGGAGGTGTGCTGAGTTCCCGCGACATCACCGACCGCAGGCAAACCGAAGAAAAACTGCGAAAAAGCGAGGAGAGATACCGTACCATCATCGAAGGCATGGAAGATGGTTTCTTTGAGGTTGATCTTACCGGACGATTCACCGCCTTAAATGAGGCAATATGCAGGATAGTGCAATTGCCGGCGGATGAACTCATCGGTATGAGCACCTTCGACTATACCTCCCCTCAAACCGAGAAGAAGCTATATCATACATTTAGCAATGTCTTCCGCACGGGGGAACCTGCCGATGTGGAGGATTACGAAATCATCAGAAGGGACGGCAGTAAAAGGATCCTTGAGCTGAGTGCCTCCATGATGAGAGACGAAAAAGGAGAACCTGTCGGTTTTCGAGGCATAGTGCGCGACGTCACGAAACGCAAGGAGATGGAGAGGGAACTTGAAGGGCGCTTCCAGTATCTTGAGGGGATACTCGAAGCGGCCCCTTATGCGATTATCGCTCTGGACCGTTTCCACCACATTCTAAGGTGGAATCCGGGAGCAGAAAAACTGTTCGGATATTCGCAGGAAGAAACCATTGGCAGAGAGCTTGACAGTCTGGTTGCTGCCACCACCGCCGAAACTATGGATGAGGCGAATATCGGCACAAAGACGGTTCTTAGCGGGAAGACTTTATCGCCCTGGGAGACTGTACGCTTTCGGAAGAATGATTCCCCGGTACATGTAATAGCGAGCGGATCTGCTATTATGGTTAATGGAGAACTGATTGGAGTGGTTGCCATCTATGTCGATATCACCGATCGCAAACTGGCGGAGCAGGAAATAAAGTCTCACCAGGAGCACCTTACCCTGATCAACCAGATACTCCGCCACGACATCACGAATGATCTGTTAGTCATACAAAGCGCGATCAATCTCTACAACAAATCCCGCGAAGAGGAATTCCTGGAAGCGATATCCTCTCATGCCGAAAAGAGCATAAAGCTGATACAAAGAATGGGAGGACTTGAGAAATTTATATCCACTCACAGGGAATTGAAAATAATCGAACTAGTTGGTGTCATAGAGGAAATCATTAAAAACTACGATTTCATATCCTTCGTGATTAAGGGGAAAGCCCGGATAATGGCCGACGATTCAGTAGGTTCCGTGTTAGACAACATCGTAAGAAATGCCGTCATTCATGGAAAGGCAGACAGGATCGCCATAGACATAAGCGAAGAGAACGATATGTGCGAGGTACGGATTGCCGACAATGGAGTCGGCATCCCCGATGATATAAAGAAGACGATCTTTGAAGAGGGCTTTACACATGGAGACACGGGCCACACCGGTATCGGCCTCCATGTTGTTCAAAAAGCAATGGAGGGATATGGCGGCTACTGCTGGGCGGAAGACAACAAACCGAGGGGAGCCGTCTTTGCGTTGAGATTCAGGAGAGTGAAGTAATAATAGCATAATGTGAAATTAAGATTGAGGATTAGAAGATGAAGAAGAGGATTCTGATTGCAGAGGATGAGACGATAATAGCAAAAGGCATAGAGAGCAATCTGAGGAATCTCGGGTACGAGTCTCTTTTCATCGTTCGATCAGGGGAAGAAGCTGTAAAGAAGGCCAGGGAACTCAAACCGGATCTGATACTGATGGATATTGTCTTAGACGGAGAAATAGACGGCATAGAGGCGGCCGGTCAGATCAGAACCCGTTTTAATATACCGATTATATATCTTACCGCCTATGCCGATGACAGCATCCTGGAACGAGCGAAAATAACAGACCCTTTCGGATATATGATAAAGCCCTTTGGGGAGAGAGATTTGCACACCACCATTGAAATGGCCCTTTATAAACACAAAAGCACCGAAAAACTCCTGAAGAGTATGGAATCGACGATATATGCCCTTGCCATGGCATTGGAGATGCGCGACCCATATACAGCCGGCCATCAGAAACGTGTGGCGGAGCTTGCGGAGGCCATTGCCCGGGAGATTAATTGTTCGGATGATGAAATTCAAGGGATCCATTTTGCCGCGCTTATTCATGATATCGGCAAGATACAAATTCCGTCAGAAATATTGAGCAAGCCGGGAGAATTGACTAAAATCGAATTTGAGATAATAAAGACACATTCCCAGGCCGGTTACGATATACTGAAGGAGATAGACTTTTCGTGGCCTATTGCCGAGATAGTCCATCAGCACCACGAAAAGATTGATGGCTCAGGATATCCGCTTGGTTTGGAGGGAAAAGAGATTCTCCCGCAGGCGAGAATACTGGCGGTGGCAGATGCCGTAGAGGCCATGTCTTCTCACCGGCCATATCGTGCGGCGCTGGGAGTGGAGAAAGCGCTGGAGAAAATTTCGGTCTACAAAGGCGTACAGTATGACCCGGACGTAGTAGAAGCCTGCCTGATACTCTTCAGGGAAAAGGGCTTCGAGTTCAGCCTGTAATCATCTGGTTAGGGGCTGAAAACAGAAATGATGCCCCGGGAAAAAATAAGGGGAGG
>CAZOHQ010000187.1:0-4864 GCA_964579455.1 uncultured Syntrophaceae bacterium
AGGAATTTCTAAAGGACAAGGTGAAGGCCTCATACTGGATACCAAAGAAATTTGCTTTCATGGGTGCCTTACCGAAGACGAGCGTCATGAAGTTTGATAAAAAGGGGCTCAGGGAAATGTATGCGGAGGGAAAACTGGCATAGAAAGGTTTTCCCCCGGGATGACAGTATAAGAAATATGTAGAAGCTGAATGGAACCGGACACCCTCACCGGTTGAAAATATTGTGGAGTAAGAAAGCGTAACAGAGAAAGGGGCTGCAGTAATCCTGGCAGCCCCTTGTTTTTTATGGTGCCTCTACGTGCAACAGAAGAGACCCTTCCTATCATGTCGGGCATCGAGAAAGCTGTGGAGAAGGATACAAGCCTCTTCATTGCTTGCTCCCTATCAGGCTCACCTTTGGGACTTGATGCCGTCAACCGTCGAGACTTTCCCTTGCCCTCGAAGAGTATCTGAAAGAAACAATCCTTCTTGGCTCAATAATCATAGGTTTTCCAGTGTGAGGATTTCTACCATTTCTGGCTTTCTTATCAATGACATAGAATTTCCCGAACCCGCTGATCTTGACGGCTTCACCTTTTACGAGCGATTGTTTTATTATCTCTAAAAAGGATTCGAATATGTCTGTGGATCTGTTCTGAGGGAGACCAATCTGGTCTTGGATCGATTTGATTATTGCTGCTTTTGTAAGAGCCATGGGTAAGATACCTCCTTCGAAAATAAAATGGTTTGTAGGACTTGTATTGTTATCTTAAGGGTTACGTGTGTGTCTTTATTTTGTAGACATCTGGATACCCCCTCCATCAGATACCGGTTGTATACAGCGTGGGCCGTTATTTCGGGGAGAATCGACAAATTTTGCAACCGGATACGCTCTGATCCCGGTAATCCGTCCGTGCTTCAGGATCATATTCAAATTCTCATAGTCCGTGGTTGCGGGATCGAGCCATTCTTGCATTGCCTCCGGCTTGAGGATCACCGGCATTCGATCATGGATTTCCTGCATCGAGTCACTCGCCTGAGTCGTAACGATCGTGCAGGAGTGATATACAGAGTCATCACTCCCTTTCCATGTCTCCCAGAGCCCCGCAAAACCACATGGACTACCGGTAGCCGAAGTGCAGTACCAGGGTTGTCTTTCTTTCCATTCATAAAAGCCGTCGGCCGGTATCAGGCAGCGTTTTTCCTTGAAGGCCCTCCTGAAGCTTGGTTTTTCCTGCAGGGTCTCGGCGCGGGCGTTGATAAGCCGGGACGCTCCCGACAGATCCTTTGCCCAGGGAGGGACGAGCCCCCAGTGCAGTTTCCCCAGGCGATTGTCTTTCTGCCGTACAATCGCGTATACTTCATTGCCGGGGGCTATATTGTAGCTGGCCTCCATCTCACAGGTTACGGCATCGATGCCGAAGACCTTTTTGAGCTCACCAAGCGAGCTGTATATCGCGAATCGTCCGCACATGGCTGTTACGATACCTTGGGCAATTGGTCCCAGTCTGTCGTATAGGAAGGTGAACGATGTTGAAACACCGTCTTCCACTTCCGGTTTCCGGTGGAACCCGTGGCGGCATACCTGACCGAGTCCGCACCGAATTTTTTGTTTATGCTGTCGAAGGCCTGCATGATCTCCCCGGAGTCTTCCTCTCGTTTATAATCAAAGAGGGTCGTCTGGACTTGGCTATCCGAAGACAGATCCTTGAATATGACCCCCGCCTTTTTATACCGGTACCCTTCCCGGAAGATTTCGTCAAAACCGATATGCGCATGTTTGATGAGTTCCGCGGTGTGACTGGTCGAGAAGGGGAGCCGCATGGTCTTCAAGTTAAAATATCTCGACTCCCTGTTGTAGGGATCTGCTATCAGGAACACCTCGATGATATTCGCCTCAAGATGTGCCG
The DNA here is from genome assembly GCA_964579455.1 of uncultured Syntrophaceae bacterium. Lineage (GTDB taxonomy): Bacteria > Desulfobacterota > Syntrophia > Syntrophales > UBA2210 > UBA2210. The sequence goes on from CAZOHQ010000187.1 coordinate 1,891, forward strand.
CTCGCAGCTTTTCCGCCCCCCTGGATGCGTACGCGGCTACCGCTTCCCAGATGTCGGCCCGGTCTCCGAGGAGATGTTTGAATGATCTGGATACGACAATCTCTTTCCTGGGAGGGGGGGACTGCTCAAGCGGGTAGCATGAGACTCCCCTGAGTTCCTGAAGGATTCTCAGACCGGTTATCCCCATCCTTTTTTGTATGAGACTGTCAAGGGCATTATGCAGCTGCAGGGCGGTATCGATGCCGACGCTTCTGAGAAATGCGGCATAGCTCCTTCCCACACCCCAGATATCTTCGACATCGGTCATCGCAAGGGCTCTGTTTCGATACGCCGATCCGGTCAAATTCAATACACCATCCGCCTTCTCAGACTTTTTTGCTATGCGGTTGGCGATCTTGGCAAGTGTCTTCGTCCCCGCGATACCGACCGAAACAGGCATGCCTGTCCATTTCCTTATTTGAAACCGTATGGACTGCCCGTAGGCGGTCAGATTGTGTCCCTTGAAACCGGACAGATCCAGAAAGGACTCATCGATGGAATACTGTTCAACATCGTGAGTGCATTCCGAGAGGATTTCCAGTATCCGCTGTGACATGTCGCCATAGAGGGCATAATTGGATGAATAAACATGGACGCCGTGCGCCTTGATTATATCTCGTATCTTGAATACAGGGATACCCATCCGGATACCGATCGCCTTAGCCTCATTCGATCGGGCGACGACGCAGCCGTCATTGTTTGAAAGCACCACGACGGGTTTTCCGGAGAGTCCGGGATTGAATACCCGCTCACAGGAAACATAGAAATTATTGCAATCAACGAGTGCAAAGATGGGAGACATCATCAATCCTATGGGATTACAGGGGATGGATTACATTGGTGACAACGCCCCATACCTCGAAGCCCATTTCCTCCTCGACCTGAAGGGGTTTGTAATCCTTGTTTTCAGATATCAAAAAAACCTTGTCCTTTGTGACTCGAATCATAGAGTTTCCGGTCACCTTCACAAAAAACGTCGCGGCGGGATGCTTGACAAGATATTCTTTCAGATCGAGCTTGCCTTCTATGTAGTCCTCCGCGGGGGAGGGGAAACCCGCTGAAACCGGAACCATAAACAAGGGCCGTTTACATCTCGTCGATTGATCCGGGTGGTATATTGCCTGTACTTTCATAACTGCCTATATATAAAATATCTCTTGATTTTTCAATCTGATAATCCGTTCATATGAAACCCTGTGTATAGAAATTGCTGAGATCGGGGTTGTTGAAAAAGAAGAAACCGGGAAACTGCCTGTGCTTCCCGGTCTGAATTGAATAGTGAGCGCATTCCCCAGTGCTTGCGGCGGGGAATGCGAGCGAATTAAAAATAAACATTTTCCTTCTCCGTGAAGGGTGTATAAGAAAGGCGGTCTTACGAGTCATGGGAAAGAAGATACGAATTTATCACACTCCAGATCATACTTTGTAGCTATTCTGCCCTTTCGCCCGCGAATCAATAGAATCAATAGGGAGTAGAAAGTCTCTGTTTCCGAAAATAATCTTTAATAATTTAATCCTTGACATTTGGTATGAACGTCTATATATTACCTCTGCAAGTTGGATAGAGACATTTTAGGTGCAAGAATTGGCTGCCATGTCTTTAAAGATGCTGGTAGCCTTTTTGTTTTTGGCATAATGGTAATCCGACTTTGAAAAATCTAAGGAAGGAGGATGCAAATTATGTCAGAAGGAACTGTTAAATGGTTTAATGACGGAAAAGGCTTTGGGTTCATCGAGATGGATGGCGGAAAAGACGTTTTTGTCCATCACAGCGCGATTCAGGCCGAAGGCTTCAAGTCACTGCAAGAGGGCCAGCGCGTGACGTTTGATGTTGAGCAGGGTCAGAAAGGCCCCTCGGCTGCTAATGTTAGAGCGCTGTAAAGATTGATATCGACAAAATGGCACTCTGTGGTTACAAACTGCAGAGTGCCATTTTTTTTGATTACCTGCCGAGAATTTCTCATCTAAAGATATATAACTCTTATTATAAGCAAAGCTGCTTCTTAACCTGCTCTATCTTGCGTCCAAGGGGGATCTCCGTTTCTCCATAGTCTGTGGCGTCACGCACAACAAATTCTGTAATACGGGCTTCCAAGGTTTTAGTGGATCATTGAGCGTATGGTATTCTTATTATACTTCCCGTACTGTTCGCTTTGATCCTTTTTGTTAGCTTCGTTACAGGTTACTTTCTATTTATGCTATCCCTCAGGTTCCGAGAACACTTGAAATGGGCTATCTTCCGTGGCGCTATCGTGAGGCTTTCACTTGTATGAGGATTTCTTCCTCTCCTGGCGTTCTTTTCAATGAGATAGAACTTCCCGAATCCGCTGATCTTTACAGTTTCACCTTTTTCGAGCGATTGTTTTATTATCTCTAAAAAGGATTCGAATATGTCGGTGGACCTGTTCTGACGAAAACCAATTTGGTCATGAATTGATTCGATTATATCTGCTTTTCTAAGGGTCATGGGTAAGATACCTCCTTCGACTTACATCTCGTTCATTGATCCAGATAATATATGGCCTGTACTTTCATGTCTATCTATATATAAAATATCTCTTGATTTCTCAATCTGATAATACGTGTGCGTAAAAAAAACTCAGATCTCATTCGCGAAATTACTGCGGATCGGGTCCATCAGGATAACTGAACCCTTTTTTGGAGGTTTGAATTCCTGTTTTTGGCTTTTATCCATAGCCCTTCATTCTTGTTAAGTATTGACCTCTGAGGATTTGGTGGAAGGTATCAGGTCGTGTATATTGTGCCGATAGAGTATCTACAATTTATTGAAGTCAATAAATGGTTGGGTTTTAGATTATTAGTGTCAAAGGGAGATGAAGAATGAAGGTTGTTGATCTGAGGAGTGACACAGTCACAGTACCGACGCAGGCCATGCGTGACGCGATATATCATGCCGATTTTGGTGATGACGTCT
>CAZOHQ010000188.1:0-4860 GCA_964579455.1 uncultured Syntrophaceae bacterium
CTCATAAGCTGATGGAATTAGTTCTAAGATGTTTGAACCAACCACATATCCGGCGAACACCCTGAATGGTGAAGATGTCGGGGCGTGTGAGAAGAGACAGTATCAGATTTATCCCCAGAGGAGGTATTGCGGTGTTAGATACAAAGATTACGAAAGAACTGAGAGAGATAGTTGGTGAGAAAAACTATCTGGATAGTCCCGAAGATTTGATGAATTATTCATACGATGGCTTTATACCGGAAGCCATGCCGGAAGTCGTGCTGCTGCCCTTGACCACCCAGGAGGTTTCCGACATCATGAAGGTGGCCTATCGTGAAGAGATTCCGGTAACACCCCGAGGTGCAGGGACAAACATTTGCGGTGGTTCAGTTCCCATGAAGGGTGGAATAGTCCTTGGGTTTACCAGGATGAACCGCATCCTTGAGATCAACAAGGAAGATCGCCTGGCAGCCGTTCAACCCGGAGTCATAAACGCCGAATTACAGGCAGAGGTAGAAAAGAGGGGTCTCTTCTATCCCCCGGATCCGGCTTCTATGAGTGTGTGTACCATGGCCGGGAATGTGGCCTTGAATGCCGGCGGGCCACGGGGAGTCAAGTATGGTGTTACACGGGATTATATCCTGGGTCTCACCGTCGTGCTGCCGGATGGGCGGATTATTCGAGTAGGCGGACGAACGGCAAAGAATGTCACCGGGATAGACCTCGTCGGTTTCTTTACCGGCTCAAAAGGAACCCTGGGAGTCATCACCGAGATTGTCTGTAAATTACTGCCAAAGCCGGAGGCCAATCAGACGATGCAGGCCATTTTCAATGACCTGGATCTGGCAGGCAAAGCCGTAGCGAAGATCATGGAAGAGGGGATGTTGCCGGTAGCATTGGAACTGATGGATTCAGTGGTTATCAATCTGGTCGAAGACTCGGCCCACGTCGGTCTGCCCAGAGAAGCAGAAGGGATCCTGCTGATAATGATGGATGGTCCTCAGGAAAGCGTGAAGCGGCAGGTTGAAGATATTGCCCAGTTATGCCGGGATCAGGGGGCCACAGAGGTTCGAGTTGCCAAGAATCAGGAAGAAGAGAATGCTCTCTGGTTCGCGCGCAGAAGCGCATTTGGCGTTATGGCTCGATCGAGACCAAATTGCATCGTCGAAGATGTAACGGTGCCGGTAAGCAAGGTTCCGGTAATGATTCGGGAGATCGTGGGCATTGCCCGCAAATACGACCTCGTTATTGGTGTGTTGGCCCATGCGGGAGATGGAAATATGCACCCGCTCCTCCTTACCGACCAGCGGGAAAAGGATGAATGGGAGCGAGCCCATCATGCCATTCGGGATATCGTCCTGAAGGCGGCAGAACTCGGCGGAACCCTTTCAGGAGAGCATGGTATAGGGATGGCCAAGGCCGAATTCCTGGACCTGGTGATGGACAAAGAAACCCGCCGGTTCATGGAGGAGATTAAAAAGGCCGTGGACCCCAAGGGAATATTGAACCCGGGTAAGTTTGTCTAAGCTGCTTGCGGTATACGATCGGGAAGGGTCAAATGATTATGACAGAAAAGGTGTTACTCAGCGAAATTACCACAGAGAATCTATATCACTGCAACAAGTGTGGCTTATGCCTGCAAGCCTGTCCGGTATACAAGGAACTCCTCGTTGAGTCCGCGAGTCCCCGGGGCAAAGTTCAACTATGCAAACATGTCCTGGAAGGTGACATGGATCTCTCAGAAAAGACAAATGCTATTTTGTTTTCGCAGTGCCTGCTCTGCGGATCCTGCACGGTAGCCTGTCCGAGTGGCGTACATCAGGATGTATTGTTCTCCGGGTTACGCTGGCGGGCAACGCAGCATTACGGTATTAACTGGTCGAAGAAAGTTTTATTCCAAACGCTCTCACACAAATGGATGATGTCTGGTTCCACGTGGTTTGCAAAATGGGCCAGGAGGATATTCAGCGGTCCGTGGATAGAGAGTAAAATCAAACTGGGTAATCTTCCCATAGACGGAATCCCGCCCTTTAATTCGAAGCCTTTCAATAGTGAGTTCCCGGAGATTGTCAAACCCGAAGGGACGTCAAGGGCCCGTATCTTATATTTTCACGGTTGCGCCACTCAGTATGTTTTCGGGGATATTGGCCGGGCGGTTGTAACCGTTCTAAACAGGATGGGAGTGGAGGTTGAGATACCAGGGGATCAGGGTTGCTGTGGCCTTCCCATCTTCCTTTCGGGTGACCGCACAACATCTCTGAAATCTATACGCGAAACCCTGAGATTGTTTGCGAGGGAAGACATAGATGCCGTCGTTGTTGATTGTGCCACATGCGGATCGGCACTGAGAAAAGAATACCCGCAAATACTGCGGGAACTTCGTGACCTGGGAGAAGATGTAGAAGAAAAACTGGTGAGAGATGCCGAGCTCATGGCATCGAAAACTGTTGATGTTTCAGAGTTTATCGATGAACATATGGACTGGTTGCCCGAATTCCCAACGACGGACGGACCACGGATTCGAGTAACCTATCATGACCCCTGCCACCTGCTCAAGGGACAAACCGTAGGGCTCCAGCCACGACACATCCTCAATTCTCTGCCAAATGTCGACTTTATAGAGATGGAGGGGGCAGGTACCTGTTGCGGAGGCGGAGGGGAGTTTCAAATAGATTGTCCTGAAACTTCAGCGGCTATAACAGACCGCAAGGTACGAAATATTCGCCAGAGTGGGGCCGGGGTAGTGGCTACCGGTTGTCCCGGATGTAATGTGACGATCAGATCGCATCTGGATAAAAATAAGGAGGTCACGGTGCTTCATACGGTACAGCTTATAGAAATGGCTCTGGGGCATCAGGATCTTTTATCGTAAATCAGTCACAACAGGCATGGTCTTCAGTTTCGGGATGTGTGCATTTACAAAAACCGGGAACTGAGCACGATTATGGAGGCGAAAGATGGTTGAGATAAGATTTCATGGACGTGGTGGTCAGGGAGCGGTGATTGGATCAGAGGTTCTGGCCCGGGCCTTTTTCAATGAGGGCAAGTATGTTCAGTCATTTCCGGCATTTGGTGTGGAACGGCGTGGCGCCCCGCTTATGGCGTTTTGCCGTGTTGACGACAGTCATATCAATCTGCGGAACCAGATTTATGAACCCGATCATATCGTGGTATTGGATTCCACTCTGATTGAGACGGGCGGTGTTACGCAGGGGTTGAAAAAGGGTGGTTCCATTGTGGTCAATTGCGGACCGGATTCGAACTGCTTTCGTGGACTTATGGACACTGGTTTTCAATTATATGCGGTTGACGCATCATCCATAGCCAGGGAGTACCGGCTGGGGTCGGCTTCCAACCCTATAGTGAATACCTCCATACTGGGCGCTTTTGCAAAGGCGACCGGTCTGGTAAAGATTGAATCTGTAGAGAGGGCTATTGGAGAATATATACCGATTAAAACAGAAGAGAACAAAAAGGCCGCCCGCACAGCCTATGAACAGGCTGTCAGAAAATAACCGGTCATAGAAAGGAATGTTGGTATGGCTGTCAAAAAACGCAGTGATTTAGCCGTGATCTACGATTTTAAGACGTGGCGTGACATCACACCGATGAACACATCCGCAGGAACGATGCTTCATAACAAGACGGGGAGCTGGCGTACGATAAAGCCTGTCTTTGAAAACAAAACGCCGGCCTGCCAGAATGCGTGTCCCGCCGGCAACGACATTGAGGGTTGGATAAAGCTGCTCCAGCAAGGGGAATATGAAAAGGCCTACTGGCATTTGAAGCGTGAAGAGCCATTTCCCTCTATTCTCGGCAGAGTCTGTTTCAGATTCTGCGAGGAGTCCTGTAATCGGGTTCCCTTTGATGATTGTGTCAGCATCAGCGCGCTGGAAAGATTTATTGGTGACCGCGGTACGCCGGCAGTCCCTCACCCCGATCTGCCCGAATACAACGGGAAGAGCATGGCCGTTGTCGGGTCCGGTCCTGCGGGCATGTCGGCCGCGTACTTCGGACGACTGCTTGGATTCAGGGTTGCCATCTTTGAGAAACTTCAGGTGATGGGGGGCATTCTTCGAGTTGGTATTCCAGGCTACCGCCTGCCCCGCGAGATAATCGCGGCGGAATTTGAGAAATTAGCGGCCATGGGTATTGAGCTGAAGCCGGGAATCGCGATAGGAGAAGGCAGCTCTCTTGAAGAGCTTAGCGATACGTATGATTATATCTTTCTTGCCACCGGCGCACATGGGAGTAGAAAGCTCTATATAGATGGAGAAGATGAAAGTCGCCGGATCATGAGCGGCCTGGAGATGTTGCGGAAAGTGGCTCTGGGCGAGGAAGTCGCATGCGGCAAAAAAGTGGCCGTTATCGGTGGAGGAAATACCGCGATAGACGTGGCCAGAACGGCCCTGCGCATGGGCAGCTTAGTCACCCTTATCTACCGGCGCTCGGAGGATGAAATGCCTGCGAATCCGGAGGAGGTTTTGGAGGCGCACGAAGAGGGTGTCGAATTCCGATTTCTTGTCGCTCCGGAGAGGGTTGAGCTGAACGATGACGGCTCTATCAAGAAATTGATATGCTGCGAGATGGAGCTGGGTCCCGTTGATGAGAGTGGCCGCAAAAGACCGGTCAAGAAGGAGGGGGTGCTGTTTGATGTCGAAACAGACAGTATACTGACCGCTATCGGCGAGGTGCCTGTCCTCGATTATCTGAACGATATCTCGGGGACAGAGAATAAGACTGTGGCGGTGGATGATACCCTGATGGCCGGTATTGGAGAGAACGGGAACATCTTTGCCGGTGGCGATATCATCGATATCCCTCGAACCGTGGTCAATGCCGTGGCTTCCGGCAAGAAAGCGGCCATTGCCATCGACTGCG
>CAZOHQ010000189.1:0-641 GCA_964579455.1 uncultured Syntrophaceae bacterium
TTTTGCCTTTGCCTCCAGAAGGCGGCCGAGCAGAATCAGGGTGACGATCATGGCCGCCCCGTCGTAATAGACATGGGGCAGGAGATCCGCCTGGGTAAAAAAACGGGGGAACAAGGTAGCGGTCACGGAGTAAAAATAAGCCGAGAGGACTCCCACGGCCACCAGGGTGTTCATGTCACTCGTCTTCTGACGGGCCGCCTTATAGGCTCCGACGAGAAAACGCTCACCAACCCAGAAGACGACGGGAGTCGTCAGGGCCAGGAGAACAAAGAGAACTGCCGTTCTGGGGATGGTAGCCAGGAAGGGGAACCAGTGCTGCATGGAACCCATGAAGACCAAAAAACTTAAGACCGCGCCGACTGAAACCCGTATCCGCAAATCCCTGATCTCATGCTCACGGGCCTGAGATATCGGATCATCTCCCATTTCACCCAGGACACCCAGGTATTCGTAACCACTTTCCAGGAGGACTCGCCGGACGGTCTCCACGCCGCCCCAGGAGACCAGGTCATGGGTAATGGCAGCTCTTGCCGTAGCGAGATTCACGCTGACATCACTCACCCCTTCCACCGCCCGGATGGCTTGTTCAACCCTGCGAACACAGGCGGCACAGGTCATTCCTCCCACGGAAACGGTCAATT
>CAZOHQ010000189.1:651-4837 GCA_964579455.1 uncultured Syntrophaceae bacterium
CGGAGATTCCTCTACCCTAATTACATCATAGCCGATCTCTTCCACGGCTTTGACCAGCCTGGAAACATCGATTAAATCCGGATTGAACTCCACGGTCACCTTTTCTGCGAGAAGGTTGACGGATGCACCACTGACACCGGGCTTCTTTTCCAACCCTTCCTCAAGGCGACGCACACAGGACGCACAGTGCAGACCACCGACATGGAGGACAATCTTCTCAGATAACGTCATAACCCGCTTTTTTGATCGCCGCAACAATGTCGTCCATTTCTACGGACTTCGTTTCTTCAAAAGTTGCCCCCCCTTTTTCGAGGTCCACCTTGACATCTGTAATACCGTCAATGCCATTTAAGGCCTTGGTCACCGCCATAACACAGTGCTGACAGGACATGCCTTTTATCGTGACACTTTTCATTGTCTCCTCCTTTCGAAGTTAAGCATAGATAAAACAATCCCTCTATCCCTTATGCTTCCAGGATCCGGCAAAGCAATTATATCACTGAAAAAGAAATTGAAATGAACGTGGTAAGTTGTTATGATCCGGCCTCATGTAATCTATCCCATTATAATCATGAAATTCGGGATTGTACAGTAAACCCTCTGGGGAAATGTTTTCATGAATGTTTATCAAATCTCCGTTGGAGAGAACCTGCCATGACCATACGATCCTGGGGCGCCAGGGGTCCCATCCCCGTTAGCGGACAAGAATCCCTCCGCTACGGAGGCGACACAACCTGCATCGAACTCCGGTCAAAACAGGACGATATCATCATCATTGACGCGGGATCCGGTATCAGAAGACTCGGACAGCGCCTGATGGCAGAGCGCAACCGGAAATTCACGATGATCCTTACCCATGCCCACTGGGACCACGTGATGGGTTTCCCTTTTTTCAAACCCCTCTATTACAAATCAACCCGGATGGAAGTCTACGGCTGCCCACATGCAGTAAGGAGTACCCGGGATATTCTAGTCAACATCATGAGTCCGCCCCACTTTCCTGTCCATGTGTATGACATACGGGCGCAGGTCGGCGTCCACGAATTCTGCTGCACTCGCTTCTTCGTCGAGTCCATTGCTATCGATCCGATTGGCCTCAGCCACCCAAACAAGGGGGAAGGATACCGGTTCACGGAAGACGGAAAATCCTTCGTCTTCCTCACGGATAATGAGCTCACCTACAGGCATGAAGGGGGACATGATTACGAGGACTATCTCGAATTTTCCAGGGATGCAGACCTCCTTATCCATGACGCGGAGTACACGGAGGAAGACTATAAAAAAACCAGGACCTGGGGACACTCGGTTTATAAAGACGCTCTGCACTTGGCGATCGAAGCAGGGGTCCGCCGATTCGGTCTTTTTCATCATAACCAGGATCGTTCCGACATGGAAATTGACCGCATGGTCCGGGAGTGCCGGCGGATTATCAAAGAGCAGGGGGCTGCCCTCGAATGCTTCGCCATCCACCAGGACATGGAAATAACCCTTTAATATCCGAATTTTCTGCAACAAGGAAACTTATTTTCGTCTCCTGGGCACTCTATCGCGGTCTGCCAGCAGAAGGTTCTTCTGCCTTTCCTTTCCCTCCATACTTTTTTCCACAAAGATGCCTTTCCCCGTGAAGGGGTCCTTCTCCGCATAGTACATGACACTTGAATAGGTGGACGGCAGGGGCGTAAAAATCTGGACCTGTTCGGGATGGATCTTAAGTTCCCGGTTCACAAAGGAACGCAGGGCCACCATATCCTCACCTTTGCATCCCGGATGAGCCGCGATAAAATAGTAGGTCAGGAACTGCTTATTCCGGGCTTTCCGGTTCAGCCGGGAGGATCAGCACCTTCGGCCGGAGGACAAGACGGGCCGCGAGAGCGATCCGCTGGGCCTCGCCGCCCGAGAGTTCATGCCACCTTCGCCGGGCAAATTCTCTGGGGGACATCCCCACCAGTTCCATCGCAGCACAGACCCTCCCTTTGAGATCCTTCCGATCGTCACGGATCTTCAGCCCGAAGGCCACGTTCTCAAAGACGGAGCGTTTGAGCAGATAGGGCTCCTGGAGGAGCATGGTGACGTCCCGCTTTGATCCACCGTTGTTCTTCGACATCTCCGCGCCGTTAAATCGTATATCACCCGCGTCTGGCATTTCGATAAAGGCGAGGAGCCGCAGCAGGGTGCTCTTCCCGCTCCCGTTCGATCCCGCGAATCCGACGGAAGCCCCCTGCTCGATGGTCAGTTCCGGCATATTGAGTTCAAAATGCTCTCCGTACCGATATTTGAGATTCTTGATCTGATAGAGTGGGTGCGTCGGCATCACGACCTCTTTTTCAACAGCGTGAGTGAACTGTTCACAACAAGGGCAAATGTCAGCAGGACAATCCCCAGGGCCATTCCGACCGCGAAATCACCTTTCCCCGTCTCCAGAGCGATGGCCGTGGTAATGGTCCGGGTATGCCACTTGATAATCCCGCCGATCATCATCGCGATGCCCACCTCCGCGATCGCGCGCCCGTAGGCGGTCACGGCCGCTACGAGGACGGCGTACCGTGCCTCCATAAGACTCGTGATCAGAATCTGTTTCCCCCGAGCACCCAGGGCAACAAGGGTCCCGCGCAGGCGCCGGTCAAGGCTCTCTATGGCCGTGGCCGTCAGCGAAACCACGATGGGTGTGATCAGGATGGTCTGGGCGACGGCAATGCCGAAGAGCGTAAAGAGGAGCCCCATCTCGCCGAGAGGCCCCCGGCGGGAGATAAATGCGTAGACAAACAGACCGACAACAACGGTGGGGAGGGCGAGCAGCGTATCGACGATCGCCCTCACCTGCCGTTTTCCCGGAAATTCGAAATACCCCAGCAGAAAGCCAAGGGGTATTCCGATAATCAGACTGGCAACGATCGAAAGAGATGATATCCTCAGCGTGGTAAATATAGCCGAATAAGTCTCGACATCACCGGCAAGGAGAAGCTCAATCGATCGAATAAATCCTTGTGCAATATAATCCATTTAAAACAAAGGTCACTGTTTTTTTATTTGGCATTCGGGATGAAGAGCTGTTTCCCCATCAGTTCGAAATCCCCGATGAGTTTCTGTGTCTTATCCGATGCCATCCACGTGATAAATTTCTTTGCCAGATCGTACTTTACATTTGAACATTTTTGGGGATTAACCGCAAGGGCGCTGTATTGATTTCTCAAAGACGCGTCTTTTTCCACGAGAATCACCAAGGGGGCCTTCCCCTTCCAGTTGGATTCGTATTTGATATAGGTGCCCCGGTCGGTCATCGTGTAGGCATCCCGCTCCGCAGCGATATTGATGGTGTTGAGCATCCCCTGACCGGTCTGGATATACCATGTTTCCTTATCGGGTACGGCAAGCTGCGCGTGTTTCCAGAGCTGCAGTTCCTTTTTGTGCGTACCGGAATTATCTCCACGGCTCGCAAAGGCGGCCTTTTTCGAGGCAATCACTCCCAGGGCATCCTTCACCGATGCTCCCTTTACCCCTGCCGGGTCCGAGGGGGGACCGATGAAGACAAAATCGTTATACATCAGCTCCGTCCGGTCAATGGCGCTGCCATCCTGGACGAGTTTCATCTCGGCTGCGGGGGCGTGAACGAGCAGGACATCGACGTCACAGTTTTTCCCCAGGGCGAGCGCCTTGCCGGTTCCCACTGAAACCCACTGGAGTTCGATCCCCGTGTCCGCCTTGAATACGGGCGCGAGATAATCGAGAAGCCCCGTATTGTCGGTACTGGTCGTTGTCGCCATCCTCAGTACATCATCCGCAGCGGCGGCATTACCCGAAAGTCCGATCAGGCATACCAGCACACAAGCTACCACACACATCTTCTTACATATCATTTTCATTTGCATTCTCCTTTCTCTACTTTTTTGTTTTTTTTGCGTATACGATCTTTCCGGTATCCCGGAAATCATATCCTTCCATTTCTTTCAGCAACCCTCTGAAACGATCCGATTTGAGAAATTCGACAAAGGCCTGGATATTACGGTCGAAAAAGATTTCCTTTCGGACAACCATGTCGAACCGCTCTTCCAGAATCTTGTGAAAGGGGAGATTTGAACCGCGGGCGACCGACTCGGTCACGATCCCCGCGTCGGCCCGGCCTCCGCTGATGCGGTTGATGACATCGAGGTGCGTAAAGGCCTCATCTTCAAAACCCCGTATATCCGAG
>CAZOHQ010000190.1:0-4824 GCA_964579455.1 uncultured Syntrophaceae bacterium
TAAAATCGCCCGAACAGTGCCCATCCGTAAGCATCAGACACCGGTCAATCCGGGGAGAGATCTCATAGGACACTCCCAGACTGTCCATCCAGCACTGAATCCGGAAGATGACCCCGCAGTCGTAGCCTTCTATCGCGCCCAGTCTCTTTATCCCCTTGTACGCGAAGCACTCGTCCTTTTTGAACTCCCAGTGCATGACATTGTGACGGGGGGTGGTGAAGGATGCGTTCATAAAATCGGGGATCATGAGGGATGAAGCTTCCACAAAAAAGTTCTTCAGTTTTTCAAAGCTATCGATATTGTCCGCTTCAGCACCGATGAGCCCTCTGATTCTCTGTGTCTCAATGGGCGCGAGCCACTGAATGGCCGACTTGTTCAGCTTGTTTGCCGTTTCGATCCCCTGATCCATGTAACAGCTTAAAAACCACGTTCCGTCATGGGTCATCCAGCACTTGTTTAAAAATTCAACCAGCTCTTTTTTGGTCAGCTTCTCGTACAGTGCCATTGAAACCCTCCTTATGGGTAAATTTCCTGTATCGACAGTTTGATCTCAAACGTGCCGGTTAAAAAAAGATCACCAGTTATCATTAATTTTAGTCAGCAACTCGATGAGCGAGTCCCGTTCATCTTCCGAAAGCGTTTTATAGACCTTCGCGATGAGCTTTTGAGAGATCTCTATCAGGTCATCCTTCAAATCCCTGCCCTGCTCGGTGAGTGATATGAGCGTTACCCGGCTGTCGGCGATATCCGGTTGTTTCCGAACATAGCCCAGAGAGATCAATTTATTGACCAGGACAGTTACCGTGGATTTGTCTCTGTCGATCAGTGTGGCAAGCCCCTTCATGGAAAGCGCCCCCTGTTTAAAGAGGGCCCATAGAATATCGCCGTGGGATGGCGACAGCCCGGCCATATTATGGCGTTTCAGCTCGCCGATGAGAAGCCTGTTCGCCTTTTCCCGAATTTGTGAAATTAATATGACAGGGAGATTCTTATTCGGATGCATGAAGTGAATATAGTTTTATATAAAACTAATGTCAAGCCCCTTTTCATGATTGATGCCCCTCTTTATCTTCCTTGACAGAGTTGTTATCTTAATAGGCAACAGGAGGTGATACCAATGAAATTCAATATATCTGAAATAACGAGCGGACCGGTCCTCGCGTTTATCGGGCTGGTGGTGAGCGTCGGCCTGTTGATTGGACCACTGAGAGGGTACGATGCCATGGCTAAAAAGCAGATGGAAAAGGCCACCGTTGCGGGCGGTTGTTTCTGGTGCGTGGAATCCTCCTTTGAAGGGAAAGATGGAGTGATCGACGTCATTTCGGGATATATGGGAGGTCATAAAGAAAATCCCACCTATAAAGAGGTATCGTCGGGTAGCACGGGACACGCGGAATCCGTTCAGATTACCTACGATCCTGAGATTATATCCTATGAGGAGCTTCTCAATATTTTCTGGCGGCAGATTAATCCTACCGACGACGGCGGGCAGTTTGTGGACAGGGGAAACCAGTACCGATCGGCCATCTTTTATCACAGTGATGAACAGCGACGTATCGCCGAGAAATCGAAGGCGGATCTCCAACAGCTGGGCGTCTATGACAAACCGGTTGTGACTCAAATCGTGGAGGCAACGGCCTTTTACCCGGCCGAGGGATACCATCAGGATTACCACAGCAAGAATCCGCTCCGCTATCGTTTTTACCGGTTAAAATCGGGAAGGGATGCCTATCTTAAGAAAACCTGGGGCGGCAGGGCCAAACCGGTAATAATGGGCACGACAGAACGGAAATACCAAAAGCCGTCCGATGAGGAATTGAAAAAGATACTCACCCCCCTTCAGTACAAGGTCACCCGGAAAGACGGCACGGAGCGAGCCTACAAAAATTCGTACTGGGATAACAAAAAAGAGGGAATCTATGTCGATGTCGTGTCGGGAGAGCCACTTTTTAGTTCCAAAGACAAGTATGTTTCGAAAACGGGCTGGCCGAGTTTTACACAGCCCCTCGAAAAGGACAACATCGTCGAGAAGGAGGACAGAAAACTATTTATGGTGAGAACTGAGATACGAAGCAAACACGCCGATTCGCATCTTGGGCATGTCTTCGATGACGGACCTGCCCCGACGGGTCTTCGCTATTGCATGAATTCGGCGGCGCTTCGTTTCATTCCGAAGGAAGACTTGGAAAAGGAAGGCTACGGTGAGTATCTGAAGTTCTTCGAAAAGTAGGCGGTTTATTTTTGACAAAAGAGCTCCCCTGATCCGCGCATCGGGTCAGGGGAATTTGTCGTTCGCGCCTGAATCCGATTTCTGCTATCTACCTCTGTCGAACAGTGAAATGACATTTCGATGTTCCGCAAAGATTCCATCTATGGTAAACTGCGCGCTCTATGATACCGATTCGTGACACCATACCTTCCCGGAACTACCCCATCGTCAATGTAACGCTCATAGCGATCAATGTGGCGGTCTTTCTCCTGCAGACGGTTTATGTAAGAGAAACACAGTATTTTGTCATCACCTATGGCCTCGTCCCGGCGCGCTACACCGTGGATTCCATCGCCCAGTATTTTACCTTCGGCCAGCAGGTCCTTTCTCTCGTTTCCTTCATGTTTCTCCACGGGGGATTCTGGCATCTTCTCGGCAATATGTGGTTTCTCTACATCTTCGGCGACAATGTGGAAGATGAACTGGGACCGGTTCGCTACCTTGCCTTTTATCTTATGTGCGGCTGGGCATCGGCCCTGATTCATGTGCTTTTCAACGTATATTCCCAGGTGCCGGTCATCGGGGCGAGCGGCGCCATTGCCGGGGTGATGGGGGCCTATCTTATTCTGTACCCCCGTGCACGGGTCCTCACGCTCATCCCGATCATCATTATCCCCTACTTCATCGAGATTCCCGCCGCCTTCTTCCTCGCCATCTGGTTTCTGATACAGTTCATCAGCGCCGCCGTGAGCGGACCCGCAGGCGGGGGCGGCGTCGCGTGGTGGGCCCATGTGGGGGGATTTGTATCGGGCATCGGCCTCCTCTTTCTATTCAGGCAATTCCCCCGGATCGGGGTCTCCGACATAATGAAACGCACCACAGTCAAAAGGAAATCGCCGCGACTGCATGTCGTGAAGCCCACCAGGGGAACGGATGGACATGATCTGTACGGAAGCATCGAGGTGACGAGACGTGAGGCCGACAGGGGGACCCGAAAGATCGTCAATCTTCCCCTCGGCTTTCAGAAGAGGCTGTTTCGTGTGACCATTCCGACGGGAACCAGGGACGGCGTCACGCTGAGGCTTGCCGGCCTGGGCGCGAAGATCAACGCCACGGAAAGAGGAGACGCCTATCTCAAGGTTGCGGTAAAAGAGGATTAGACCGTGAGGCCGGGCCATTGCTCAAGGAAAGAAAGGCTTGATGTCTCTTCGATACCCTTGTATGACATAAGCACAATTATTACAATAAATCCCCGATGAGACGAGGCTGTGATGAACGAGGAACGTGTTTTTTTTAAGAGCGAAGAGGTGACAATCGAGGGGCTCTATGCCCCGGGAAAGGGTTCAACGGGAGTTGTCGTCACGCATCCCCATTCCCAGATGGGTGGAAACATGATGAACAATGTGGTGGATGCCATCGTCTCCGCCTTTTATGACCACGGGTACGCGACCCTGAGATTTAATTTCAGGGGCGTGGGGAGAAGCGAAGGCAGCTTTGATGACGGTGTCGGCGAGCAGAACGATGTCAAAGGGGCCATCGCCTTTCTGAAAGAGAAGGGATTGAATGATATCGTCCTGGCGGGCTATTCATTCGGTTCATGGGTCAATTCGAGAGGCCTTGCCGGTCTTGACGGCCTTTCCGATGTCATCATGGTATCGCCCCCCATCGATTTCGTGGAATTCGATTTTTCTCCTCTCAAGGGAAAATGCGGTCTCGTTATCTGCGGCGACAGGGACCAGTTCTGCCCCATCAGCCCCCTGGAAGAAATAGTACTGGAATTAGGATGCAGGCTAGAGATCGTACAAGGGGCCGATCATTTTTATTTCGGAAAGGAACAGGCAATAATCGATTATCTGGGCGACTACCTGAAGTGAGAAATCCGGCCTCCCGATATGTCACGTGAGCGATGCCGCCGGTCCTGCCCGGATGAGACAAGCGGCTACAACGGGGATGACTGCATCGCCATGCGGGTACTTTGTGACGCGATAGGTCAATTGAACTGAATAGCAAGCGCATTCCCCGCTGCGTGCGGCGAGGTTAGCGAGCGAATAAAAAATAAACAGTTTCCTTAATAATTGAAGCTCCCCACAACAAGTTGCGGGGAGCTTCAATTTAGGATCGGCACTTTTTGTTGAGTGAGAGGTTAAACAGAAAGTCGATTCTCGACTCCAACTACGAAGTCTCAATGTTCAGGTTAGAATTAAAGTGAGGATTACCATTTAAAATCAGTTAGCTTTAAGTTGAAAACCTTTTTCCCGGAAGAGACTCAGACAGGTATCCACCACATCTGCGTCATAAAGCGTTCCTTTATTGTTCTCAATCTCTTCCAGTGCCACATTTAATCCTAAAGCAGGACGATAAGGACGATGGGACGCCATAGCCTCCACAACATCAGCCACAGCCATGATGCGGGCCTCTGTAAGAATTTCATCCCCCTTCAGATTTCTTGGATAGCCTGAACCATTCATCCGTTCATGGTGTTGGTAAACGATTTGTGCAAGCGGCCACGGGGATTCAACATTCTGCAGCATCTCGTACCCTTTCTGGGAGTGCTCTTTTATCAGGGAAAACTCAATGTCTGACAGCTTGGTGGGTTTGGACAATATCTCCGCGGG
>CAZOHQ010000191.1:0-4793 GCA_964579455.1 uncultured Syntrophaceae bacterium
AAGATTACCGATTTTCTGATCACGGGTTTTTTAAACGCACCGGACACCTGCCCGGATGAACCTGCATATTTGTATAGGTTGTGGAATTCTTTTGAGGATTATGTGGAATCTATTGGTTTCGAATCGGGAAATCTCATTTCAGGAATCAAGGACTCCTTTTTTCAAAAGTTGCTCGCATCCGTTGATCGGTGGAATATGGTCGATAAACCCTATCTTTCCGGCAACATTCCCATGGGTTATGTTTATATGCAAGCCGGCAGATACGACCTTGCCGTTGAATCTCTTCAGGCCTGCATTCTCGCAACGCCGGATAATGCCGCAAGTTATGGCTATCTTGGAGATACGTATACATTGCGCGGTGAGGCGGATATTGCGAGACGTTGTTATCTGGAGGCATGCCTGATCGATCCCGCGGATATAAACTGGGGTCACATGAAGGACGGAGACCTTCTGGAATTGAAAGATCAACTCGTTGAAACCTTCGATATGAATGAAACGTTAGCTTTTAAGTGGCTTCCGAGTTATGCCTATATTAAAGGGTTATTTAAACCCAAAATGATAAGACTCAACGATGAACTCAAAACCTTTGTGGATGAATATCTCGCATTACGAAAGGCATATCTAAAAGAACCAACGCCTGTTTTGGAGTCTAAATTATTTATCAGGGCCATTGTTCTTTGTGATAATGAACCTTTCATGAAGCTTATCAAAGGCATCAATTTCGCAGATATTCGCAGGCAGATGAAGGAAATGAATCCTTCTTTGTTTTCCAGGTATATGAAGCACATTGAAAGCAGGAATCGGCAAAAGGGGTGAACCTGCATGGATGCAGACGAACTGACGGAAAATATGGATATTGTGGATCCCGGTAACAGCGGGGCGTTTTCGATAACGGCATCGGACATTCATTAAAACATTAAATCTCACCCCATAAAAAAACTATTTCTCATACGTTAGCGATTTATCTTTGACCTCTGGTCATAAATCTGATAACAAAACCCTTCTCTAACATTGAACCTGCTGATTTTTCTATTGCTTACGAAAATATGAGGCATCCGGTATGATGGGGGACATACCTTCCCGACCACTGAGCGATTCAGATCCGCTGAACATATGTCTTTTGACCTACAGAGGTAATCCCACCTGTGGAGGACAGGGGGTGTATATCGATTATCTCAGCAGAGCCCTGGCAGACCTGGGACATACGGTGGATATTATATCAGGTCCCCCCTATCCCGAACTGGCCGAGGGTATCGGGCTCCACAAATTACCGAACCTTGATCTGTATAACCCCGACCATCTTTTCAAACCGGCGAGCCTGAGCGTTCTGCTGGCGTCACCGATCAACCAGCTGGAACTACTCAGCATGTCTTCAGGCGGTTTCCCGGAGCCCTTTACATTTGGCCTGAGAACCTATAACTACTTCAGAAGGAAGATGCCGCACTACGATATCGTGCATGACAATCAATGCCTTTCGTATGGCATACTGGGTCTTCCTTACCTCGGTTTTCCCACTGTGGCAACGATCCACCACCCGATCACCGTTGACAGAGACGTGGAAATCAGCTCGGCCGGTTCACTGCTGAAGAAGATCAAGGCGAGACGATGGTATTCCTTCCTCGGTATGCAGAAGAGGGTTTCGCGCCGCCTTTCCCACATCATTACCGTTTCGGAATGTTCAAAGAGGGACATCAGCCGGGATTTCAAGACGTCAAGCCGCAAATTCAGGGTGGTACCAAATGGAATCAACACGGACTTCTTCTATCCTCTTCCGCATGTAAAACGTTCGAAAGATCATATCCTGGTAACGAACAGCGCGGACACTCCCCTGAAGGGGTTGAAATATCTTCTGGAGGCGATTGCGTCGATAAAGAAGGAGAGGAATATCAAACTTACGGTGGTAGGCACACCGAAAAAGAAAGGGGTTATCGAGGGTCTTGTCAAGAAGCTGCGTATAGGAGATTGTGTCAGGTTCACGGGGCGTATCGAGTATGAAGAATTTGCTCATTATTATGCCGAAGCCACTATGGCTGTCATTCCATCGCTGTATGAGGGTTTCGGGATGCCGGCCGGCGAGGCTATGGCCTGCGGCGTGCCGGTCATAAGCACCGTGGGCGGCGCCCTGCCGGAGGTAGTCGGCGACGCCGGTATTCTCGTGCCGACCGCGGACAGCAAGGCGCTGAAGGATGCTATCGTATCACTCCTGGATGACCCCGACCGATGTTGTCAACTGGGGAAGGCAGGCCTCAATCGGGTGAAAAGTTCTTTTACCTGGAAACACGCGGCGCAAAAAACCGTTGATGTATATCGGGAAGCTATCGATGCTGACCGCTGATTTTCAGATATTAAACATACAGCCGGGAGATCGCGTCCTTGATGTCGGATGCGGAACCGGGCGCCACGCCTGTGAGGTATTCAGGACGCTGGGCGCGGATGTCGTGGGTGTCGATCTGAGCATGGAGGATCTGCGCAAAGCGGCGCTTACCCTGTATCTTCTGGACGATACCAGCGATGGTTCATGGATAATATCACGAGCCGACGCAACGAAGCTGCCATTCAAAGACAGTTCTTTTGATGTGGTTATCTGTTCAGAGGTCCTTGAGCATATCCCGGAAAACAGGGCGGCCATCGCCGAACTGGTACGAGTACTGAAAAAAGGGAAAAATCTGGTTGTCAGTGTGCCGAGATTTCTGCCGGAGCGCATATGCTGGGCGCTCTCGTCGGCCTATCACAACGAACCGGGAGGTCATATACGTATATACAAAAAGAGGAAGTTGCTTTCACTGCTGGAAGGTGCGGGCACAAAATGCTGGTCTGTTCGTTATAAACACGCACTGCACGCGCCATACTGGTGGTTGAAGTGCCTTGTCGGCCACAAGAACGATACGTCACGGTCTGTAAATCTATATAAAAGATTTCTTGAATGGGACATTATAAGGCACCCGCCTTGGATCAGAATGCTGGATAAGATGTTAAACCCCTTGATAGCTAAGAGCATAGTCTTCTACCTCAAAAAAGGATAACTGATATGGAGCTCAATGTTTCGAGAAGTATCGTAGAACAACAGGTGAACTGTAGAGAGCTGGGGGCATTTATCGCTGGATTGCAGAAAGAAAACGGAGAGATCCCCTGGTCCGAAGGGGGAAAAACGGATCCATGGGACCACGTTGAAAGCGCCATGGGACTTGGCGTCGCCGGATATCTTAAAGAGGCCAGGCGCGCCTATGAGTGGATGGCTCAGACGCAGCTTGCCGATGGAAGCTGGTGGGCGGCTTATCGCGATGGTGCTCCGGAAGACACAACCAGAGACGCCAATCTCTCTTCTTATATCGCAGTCGGGGTGTTCCATTACTATCTGCTCACGCAAGATCTTGCCTTTATCGAAGAAATGTGGCCTGCCGTGAGCGCCGGCATCGATTACGCGCTCAGCCTTCAGGCGCCGACCGGTGAGATTTACTGGGCCAGAAATGTCGACGGCGATATAGACCGCATGGCTCTCCTGACCGGCTCCAGTTCTGTATATATGAGCATTAAATGCGCCCTGGCTATTGCGTGGCGATTGGGGAAACATCGTCCCGACTGGAGATGTGCGCTTGAAAAACTGGGCGATGCCCTCCGCAATCTCCCTAATCACTTCAACATGATTAAATCGCGCTATTCCATGGACTGGTACTATCCCGTCCTGTGCGGCGCGATTACCGGCGACGAAGCCCGGAAGCGGATCGATAAATCGTGGTCAAAATTTGTGGAACCTGCCTGGGGAGTCCGGTGCGTCTCAGATCGTCCCTGGGCAACCATGGCGGAAACGTCCGAGCTGGTGCTGGCACTCGCGGCCATTGAAAGATACGAAGAGGCACAGCTGGTTTTCAGCTATATAGCGGACAAAAAGTACGACGACGGATCATACTGGATGGGGGTCACCTTTCCCGATGCGGTCATATGGCCCGAAGAGAAAACATCATGGACAAC
Source organism: uncultured Syntrophaceae bacterium (assembly GCA_964579455.1). Taxonomy (GTDB): domain Bacteria; phylum Desulfobacterota; class Syntrophia; order Syntrophales; family UBA2210; genus UBA2210. Next base: position 3,970 of record CAZOHQ010000191.1, read on the forward strand.
CGCTGCCGTACTCATGGCCTATGATGTGCTCAACAATCTTACCCCAGCAAGCTGCCTGTTCAGCCATGATTTCCTGAAAGACATGGAATCTAACGATCATGTTAATTACTCACATCAGAACCGTTATTCACACCCAACTCCACCGATGAAACAAATTGGAGGATAGTATCCTTGAAGAGAGACCACCGTCCCTACTTCCTCAAGCAGCTGGATATCAAATTCCAGAAGTGGTACGTGAACCACTTCCTGCGTCCTCAGTTCGAACAGCTGGGTAAAAGAACCACATTCATGAAACCCTGGCATGTGGAACTATTCGGAGAGAATATCTCGCTCGGTCACTTCGCCAACGTCATTGCGGCGTCTGATAAAAAAGTAAGATTGACCGTATGGCCAAACTTCGGAGAAAAGGGATACATAAGGATTGGAGACTACTGCCTGATATGTCCCGGCGTAAGGATCAGCGCGGCCACGGAAATAGTCATTGGCGACAGTTGCATGATGGCGCAGGGCTCCTGCATCACGGATTCGGACTGGCATGGACTGTATGACCGCAGTCAGCCGGTGGGCCAGACCGCGGCTGTCAGGATAGGAAACAACGCCTGGATCGGGGACAGCGCAATGGTATGCAAGGGTGTTACAATCGGCGACAACAGCATAATAGGAGCTGGCTCAATCGTTACAAAGGATATACCTCCCGATGTAATAGCCGCGGGTAATCCTGCGGTTGTCATCAGGAAACTGGATAAAACCAAGTCCATAAAGACGCGTGCCGAGTGGTTTTCCGATCCGGAGTACCTGGCAATGCAGTTTCGCAAGATCGATCA
>CAZOHQ010000192.1:0-4780 GCA_964579455.1 uncultured Syntrophaceae bacterium
ACCCTCAGCACACTGTGATTGGTGCGGTTACCGTGGGAATAGGGGCTTATGTGCAGATCGTAGACAAACACCTCCCCGTTCTTCACCTGGGCGTAGCTGTCCTTCATGTTTCCCCTGCCTTCGCGGAGCGCCTTCACCTCAGTTCCGGCAAGAACAATTCCCGCTTCATAGGTGTCTTCTATGAAGTAGTTACGCCGCGCCAGCTTGTTCTGACATATAATCTTTTCAGCCGTTTTAATTTTTTTTGCCATTATGGACCCTTATAATTGAGTGGACATTTCACAGGGCGTGTCATCATGCACCTCATGTCCCGGAAGATAATCTATCTTCACATGACTCATCGACTTGAAGATGTTTTCGCGCACATCTTTATTATCCTTTTCAATATCATCCAGAAGCCTCTTTATATACATCCTGCGAGAGGTCTTGCTTGTGGGACAACCGTTTTCTATCACAGGTAAATCCCTCTCTCTCGCATACTTCTTGACCAGGGGTTCCCTGACATACGCGAGAGGACGGATAAGATGAAACTTCCCCCCGAATATCGACTGGTCCGGCATCATCGTGCTGATTTCCCGGCCATAAAAGATATTGAGAAGTAACGTCTCTATGATATCGTCCTTATGGTGCGCAAATGCTATCTTGTTGCACCCGTTTTCGTTTGCTATCTCGAATATCCTTTTTCTCCTCAACCGTGAGCAGAGAAAGCATGGATTTTTCTTGTTGTAATCGCTGTGTGCCAATGGACCTATATCGGTCTTTTCCATGACATATTTGTAACCGTTTTCCTGAAGGTATCTCTCCAGCATGGCGTACCCACGGTATTCTTGATCAAATCCCATGTCTACATTAACCGCCAGTACAGAAAATCGCGGAAGAAACACCATGGGGGTATTGAGAAGATCGAGGAGCACAAGGCTGTCCACCCCACCCGAGACGCCAACCAGCAGTCGATCTCCCTCTTGTATCATAGTATAATCCAAAGCGGCCTTTTCCAGCCACTTTTTGAGATGCAGATAAAGTTTTGTGTCTTTTTCTCTCGACAAAATTTCTTTCCTCCAAGGGAATTCTTAAAAAAAATGAACACCAACAAAGCTTTTTACTTATATTATAATACTCTACCACGAAAATCAAAACTCACGCAAACAGTAAATATCTTTAATGATTATGGAGTGATAACAATCCGACAATAAAATTTAAAATTTTCTTGACATCCGCCATATTTTCCTTTTAAACTGCCATTGAGGAGTTTTTGATAAAATTAGAACAGGTATTCTATATCAAAAAATATCAGAAAAAGGAGGAACAAGCCGCCAACTAATAAACCCACCTCGAGAGTATTTGGGAATAAGTAACTGAATGTACCCTACAGAAATGTGCCTTTAACTTCGCCAGCAATTGCTTTTGAATGGGGGGTTTCACTGTATGATACCGCTACTTATAAACACGCCTGAAACAATGTTTAAAATCAGGGTAGTAACTGCAAGGGATTCTTCCCCAGAAACCCTGAAGCGTTTGCAGGAAACGGGCGTCCTCCATATAGAAGAACCTCGGGAATTAGACCCCACCGACAGAACAGCAATAGAAGAAAAAAGGGATCTCATAAGAAAAATCTCTGTTAATATCAACGACATCCTGTCGTATGTAAAGGGAGAACACAAAATACTCATACCGGAAGGCGCGGAAGCTCAGCCCCTGGATAAGATATTACACCAGACCGGCAGACTGCGTGAAAGATGCACCCACCTTCGCGAAGATGCAACAAGGATGGAAGCCGATATCTCCAATATGGAAGGTCTGGGTAAATATCTGGATATCCTTTCACATGAGATAAACCTTTCACTGAGAGACCTGAACTATTCAGGGCGTTACCTGTCAGCCAGGGTATTCGTATTCCCGGCGGAGACCTCCAAGACATTTCTTGAAAAGGCCAGTCAGCATATTCTTCAGCATGCCACCGCCTCTTCAAAAGAGGAAACGGTTCTCTATACTATTGCCAGAACCACCAGTCAGAATATGGTGGAGGCACTGGCACGCGATCTGGGGGCCTTGCCACTCGAGATACCCGATGAGAAATTAACCCTGAGGGATTTTAGTGCGAAGAAAGAGGATATCATCGCGAGAAAGAAACAGGAGATTGATGAGGTAGAGAGGGAAATAGATACAATTACCTCGGAAAACCTGGAGAGGATCGCCCTCTACAGAGAAACCGTCTCCCGGGAAGATGAGATGCTGTCCGCTATCGTACAGATGTCAGAAACCAGGTATGTCTCGCTGATTGAAGGCTGGGTTCCCCAGACAAAAACCGATTTCATCATAGCAGAGATACACAAATCGATTGACAACGCGTTTGTCGATTCACACCTGCCGGGCCCGTCCGATGAGCCCCCGACACGACTACAGAACCCGCGTGCCATCAGACCGTTTGAGGTGATCGTCGGCCTCTTCAGCCTGCCCAAGTACGGCGGGTGGGATCCGACACCGAGTGTGGCCTACTTCTTTGCCTTCTTTTTCGGTCTCATGCTCTGTGACGTTGTCTATGCGATAGGACTGCTGTTCCTTGCCCGGTTCGTCCTTGATAAACTCGTCGATGACCCTTCTACCGAGGGGGTGGATCTGTTCCGCAAGGTGTTGTACATAAGTGGAGGAGTCGCCTTGTTCTTCGGTGCTCTTTCAGGGACCTATCTGGGAGATTTTCTGTCTATGTATTTCGGGATCAATCTGCAGTCAATCGCCTTGGTGAAATGGGTTCAGGCACAACTTGCAGACCCCATATCCTTTATCACCATTTCACTGATAATCGGTCTGATTCATGTGAATATCGCTCACGTCCTGGGTCTCGTAAAGGGGATACAGGAGGGGGATTGGGGGATGATTGTCAGCAAGGCGGGGCTGTTTTTGATAGAGGCGTTTGGCATCCCCTACATCTTCAAGGCCATGCTGGGCATTGAACTCCTTCCACTGGACGCCTGGGTATACGCCGTCCTGGCCTATCCTATGGCCGTAGGGCTGATCCTCATCGTCGTCGGCGCATTTATGCAGATGGGGGGCCTGGGAAGTGTGTTCTGGATCTTCGATCTTACCGGGATACTGGGCGACATCATGTCATATTCCAGGCTGGCAGGGGTCGGTCTTGCCACCTTTTATCTCGCGTCCTCCTTCAACCTGCTCTCCAACTGGGTCTCGTCCACGGTATCGTCCGTCATTCCCGGCATGCTGGGGGCCGTCCTGGCATTTGTCATAGGGATGATAATGCTGATTATCTTCCATGTGTTCAACCTGTTTCTCAGCAGTCTGGCCGCTTTCATACATTCTCTCAGACTCTGCTTTGTGGAATTTCTGTTGAAGTTTTATGAGGGGGGCGGGACAGAATATAATCCGTTTCATCTGAGCGTGAGAAGAGAAATAATAGTAGGTAAAAAAATCTAGAGAGAGGTGAAGAAATGACATTGATTCAAGCCTTGGCTACATTTGGTGGTGCAATGGCGCTTGCGGGGGGTCTTGCAGGATCGGCCATAGGGATTGCCAACGCCGCCTCTTCCGGGGTGGCCACCCTGTCCGAGGAACCGGGACAGTTGAGGAACGTGATCGTCCTGGCTTCCCTTCCCATGACACAGAGTTTCTACGGCCTTATCATTCTAATTATCATCCTTACGGTGGTCCTGCCGAAAATCGCTGTCGCCGGCGCCGGCGCGGGGATTATGGTGCTGGGCATCGGCATTATGGCCGGATTCGCCGAGCTGTTCTCCGCGATATTTCAGGGATCGGTGTGCGCCTCGGGAATAGCACTCCTTCCGAAGACAAAGGGACGGATATTGACGGCCTCCATGATGCTTGCCGTCTTTGTGGAACTCATCGGCGTACTCGGCCTGGTCTTTACCATCATGGCACTCAGTATACTAAAGCTCATGTAAGAGGGTGAACAGTATGGAAACCGATAAGATAAGAGCGGCTATCCTCGAAAAGGCACAAAAAGAGGCGGAAGAGATCGTGGCCAACGCCAAGGCAAAGGCCGAGGGCCTGATGGTGCAGGCGAAAGAACAGAAGAAAAAGCGGTTTGAAGAGGAGAAAAAACGGATCATATCGGAGGCGCAGCGTGAGGCATCGAGAATACTCGCGCAATCCTCCCTCAAGGCACGGCAGGAGATACTGAAAGAACAAGACGCCACTATCAATAAGATCATAGCGAAGACAAAGAAAGCTCTGGCCGAGGGTGCAACCGACGAAAAGGCATTTGTCATCCTCATCAGAGAGGCGGTCGAGGCCTTTGAGTCGAAAGAAAAACTCAGACTCCTCGTATCCCCGCGAGATGTCGCCATCGTCCGTAAGGTCGTCCAAGGAGATGATGACTTGAAAGGACAGATCGCGGAGGTTGGTGAACGAGATTGTCTGGGTGGCGTTATAGCGGAATCGATGGATGGAATGGTAAGCATCGACAACTCGTTTGAGGTGAGACTGGAGATGTTGACACCAAAGATCATGCCTGAACTGGGCAGCACACTTTTCGGAAAGAATAAACAGTGAACCTGATAAGCACGCAGTACGCATTCATGTCGGCCTACCTCAAAGGTGAGGAGTCCCGAACGGTATCTCCCGAGCATATCGGTGATGTACTGCAGAGGTCCGTGACCATGAAGGATGCCCTCGAGATCATAGGGGACACCGATATCGGGGAATACCTGCTCGATCAGCCGATCAAGACCTTCGATGACGCCGATGAGTATCTGTGGTCGTACCTGGATGAATGTCTGACACGTCTTGAAAGATTTAATACGCCTCC
>CAZOHQ010000193.1:0-4766 GCA_964579455.1 uncultured Syntrophaceae bacterium
GTTCGTCACAGAAGTGATTCAACACCTGTGCGCCCATTGCATCGACGGCATCTATATCGTTGCCGTACTTTGGTATCTTATTTAGAAAATAGGATCGCTTGTCTTCCGCGTCGTCCCAGTCGTCGGCAAGCCACACGGCGAGATCGGACAGCGAAACGGTTCCATCCTCGAAGACGGCTTTTTTTATGGCATAGAGGCTGTCCACCACATTGCCGAATCCGATATACTGGACACCGGTGGAGTTATAGACGGCGCCTCCCCCGGTGAGATCGAGTCCTTTTTCCAGGGGGCCTTCAACCATGGCGGAGGCCAGCGGAGACGGCAGCTGATCCGCGATGACACCGTCGAGAACATCCATCCCCCGGACGACCTGGCCGATAAAATGCGACATCTGCGCGCAATAGGCATTCCAGACATCATCAAAGGACGTGAACGAATCCACTTCACCCGTCTCTATTCCCGACTGATATCCGAAGGTATTGTCGATACCGTTGCTGAGCGCAAACTCCACGCATTTTATGCCGCTTATCTGGACGGCAAAGGTAGAACCGAAGGTCTTTCCCTGGGCATTCGGCTCGAGACATCCCACAACGCCATAATTTCTCGCGTCTTCAATGGTATGTCCCCCATTAACCAGAGTCTCGACGATGATATCGTCGTTAAAAAAATGCATGAGCACGCCGTCTTTTGTATATTCCACGGCCTTCAGGAAAAAATCATCGGGGGCCTTTGAACTGAGGCGTACTCCGAAATCGGGCTGTACCGTACGGACATCGCCATAGGCGTCCAGCCCGATATAACTCAGTTCATTGGTCGCATCTTCTCCATCTATGCCGAGACCGCCCACGGTTACATTCTGAGTCGTCTTTCCCTCCGTACCCTCACCGCCGGGAATAAATGCCTCTTCAAGGACATTCCATATCTCATTGATTTTGATGAAGAGCATGGCCATCAGTTCCCGTGCCCTCTGGGGGGTAATTCTTCCCGCTTCCCTGTCCGCCTTATAAGAGGGGTACAGTATCTGATCTATGCGGCCCAGGGAAATGGAGTTCCCCCCCGATTCGATCTGGGCGATCAGGTGAATGAAATAGACGCTCTGTATCGCCTCTTCGAATGTCTCGGCGGGATATTCCGGTACCCGTCTGCAGATATGGGCAATCTTTCTCAATTCTTCAGCGCGATCGGCATTCTCTTCTTTTGCCGCCATTGATTCGGCCATTGACGCGTACCGGTGAGCGAAACGGATCGAGACATTAAGTGAGCGGACCACGGCGTCATAGAAGAGGCCCTTCTCTCCTTTCCTGTCCTTTGGAGAGAGCGCTTCGGCGCGTCTCTCGGCATCCTCGATAATTCCTCTCAGGCCTGAGGCAAGGAGCCTCGGATGATCCATTGTGAAATGGCCGATTCCATAGGTCATTTCCAGGGCCATGAGAAAGATATACTTATCCATATCCTCCTCGATATCATCGGGCAGGGACTCATAGAGACGATCCTCTATAGTTTTCCCCTCCCAGAAGGGAAGAATTTCCTCTACCAGTTCCCGCTTTTCCTCCTGTGTTATGAGGGCTCGTTGGTAGACTCGCGTATCAAAGGTGTCCACATCCCCTTCGATCCAGCGCGATTTACCCTCGGGGAAGAGGGGTGCCCCTTTGAGTTTTTTCGTTCTGCACCCGACGATGAACTCATCGTCCCTGATGGTAACGGTGATATTGTCGAGTATATCCTCCAGAGCCATGCTGATTCTTGTCAGAGGATGGAGTTCCCAGTTCTTCGACATCGACCGCGTGAGATACCGGGCCCTCTCCACGCAGACCTCCTGGGGTGCATCTATGATACGGTTTCTGAGCCGCTTCACGCGCGAATCAGGAACAATCTTGACAGGCCTTTCGAGTGCTGACATACGGACCTCCTTTTAGAACTATTTCCCCCTGTCCTTTAAACAGGTAACATCTTTTTGTCGTACATTTTACTATATCACACTTTTATATTCATGTGATTCAGGAGAATCGCATCCCTCACAGACACGGGGAGATATTTATTCAGGAAAAGGAAAAAAGTGCTCATGAAGTCCACCTGATTATGGAGCTTCATTTTGTCGGACTGTATCAATTTTGCGATCTTATGTGATGCCTCCAGAGGATTGGGTGCACTTTTTACCAGATCATCGTCCCTCGCGATAAAGCGTCCGGCCCGCTCCCTGTAGGGAGACCCTTCCGGTGGAAGGACGTGAATCTTTGCGGCAAATGTTGTCGAAACCTGTGCAGGTTCGACAAGCGCGACCCTGATCCCGAAGGGTTCCACTTCGTAGCGTAGCGACAGGACAAGACCCTCGATGGCAAACTTGCTTGCCGAATAAATGGACTCGAAGGGAAAGGGTACCTGTCCCACGAGGGAAGACATGGCGATAAGCTTTCCGTGTCCCTGCTCGCGCATCGAAGGGATAAATGCCTGAAAAATCGCTGAAGCGCCGATGACATTGATCTCGAGGCACTTAAGGGCCTTTTCGAGGTCTACTTCCTCAAAGGGGCCGAAAAATCCGATCCCCACGTTGGACAGCACCGTATTGACACTGCCGAACTTTTCCAGAACCCGATCACGAAAAGCCAGAATCCGGGGCCGGTCCGTTATGTTCACAACCTCAAGGACGTGTTCGCCTCCTATCGATTTCAGCTCTTCCCCGAGAGACGCAATCCCCTCTGCATCGACGTCAAAGCCCGCCACATTCCATCCATTACCTGCAACAATTTTTGCCACCTCGCGGCCCATTCCCTGGGCCAGACCGGTAATGACTACTTTTTTCTTCATAGAACCGACCCTCCTTTCACCCATCCGTTCCAAGCACGAAAGGGTGCGTCTGTGTCAAGATTATGTTCATTGACGTGACTGACCCCTGTACCATTCCCCCATCTGTTTCATTGACTCCTTAAAATTGGGATATATGAGTGCATATCCCGTGTTTTTCAGTTTTGTGTTGTCCACCACGTAATTCTCATAGAGATACGTGACGGCGTCATATTCCAGGTCGGGAATTTTCCCCTTCATCTTCGATACAAATCCGTCCACGCGGGCGGCGATCTTTACAATTCCCAGGGGAAGATGCATCGTCGGCGGTTTCGTGCCGAATGCCTCAGAGGCGAGCAGAAGGGCCTCCTCCAGGGTGGGATTGGTGTTGTCGGAAATATTATAGGCCTCACCGATGGCTTCATCCAGATGAGAGAGGTGTTCAACGGAAGCCGCTACATCCTCGGCCCGAATATTGGAAAGGAGTTGCTTTCCGCTTCCCGGAATGGCGGTAATTGAAGTCGCACGGGAAAAGGCCTTTCCCGCCCCGTCGGTACATCGGGGACCATAGACGGTACAGGGCCGCGTAATGATGGCCGGCAGCCCTTCGTCTATCCTCTGTCGCACTACCTTCTCGCCGTCCCGCTTGCTTTTTCCGTAGGAACTGGTCGGATTCTGCGGATAATCCTCCGAAAAAGGTGTTCCGTTATAGGGCGCATAGACGCTGGTGGAACCCACATGAATATAGCGTTTCACCTGTGCCTCAAGGGCATGTTTCGTAATCAGCTCCACTCCCCTTACGTTTATGGGATAGAGGTCTTCATAAGGCGTGGAAAAGTTGCAGACGGCACCAAGGTGAAACACCCTGTCCACATCACCCTCAAAAAGGGCTGGCAGGGTTTCCGGCCTTGTCAGATCAGCTCCGACATATTCTACGCCAAGATTGTCGAAAAAAGATGTGTCTTTCCGAGGCCTGGCCGTCGCCCTGACGCGAACTCCCCGACCTGCCAGGTATTCGACAAGATGGCGCCCCATAAATCCGGCGGCACCGGTCACCAGTGTGATTCCATCAAAATCCATTGTATTACTCCCTCCTTTGTAACCCGTGAAGTTTATCCCGGCGGAGAAGCACAACTCTTTTGTTCCGATTCCCCAAAAAGGCCTCTCTCCATAATGTTCACCATCAAACGGTATAGTTCTTCGGGGTCAAGGGAAGCAATTTTGAATCGATAGGATTTATTGGTATGGAGGAAGATACCCTTGTTTATGGCAGACATTAAATGAAAAAGAAGCTCGGGATCATAGCCTCTCAAAAGCCCCTTGTTCTGAGGCTCTTCATTCGCGCGTACGACCTCATCGATCATCGCCCTGTTCCACATCTTAATGCGATTTACCAACTCATCGGGAATGACGCCGTCAAACTCATCGGTACTCAGGGACCAGAAAAGGCGCATAAACCTTTCATTTCTTCTGGTAAAGTCAAACAGGTTGGCAGTAAGCTCACGCAACAATCTATCCATCGTAAGGTGTCGCGTGAGGATCTTTGACATTTCATCATGCAGTTGCTGGAGATAGTCATCGAAAACATGGACAAACAGTGCAAGCTTGGACGGAAAATGACCGTAGAGGGTCCTCTTGGTAACGCCCGCGCGATCAGCAATCTGATCAACGGTGATGGTGGCGTATCCGTATTCAAGGAACAATTCCTTGGCGGCCTGAATGATCACAAGCCGTTTCATCTTTTTGTTGAAATCCTGTTTCCCTGCCATTTTCCCTCTACTCAAAAACTAAAATCACGGCTAAGAGCATACTGTCAGTTTAATATATATTATTTTTTATTAAGTCAATATATTATTTCATGTGCTATATATTATAATAGTATTCATAATTATATATGTTTACATTCAGCGATGTACACTATTGCCTGCATCATAATACATATACTGTCAGTATAATATGTGAACTGGGTATTCGGGGATCTGATC
>CAZOHQ010000194.1:0-4734 GCA_964579455.1 uncultured Syntrophaceae bacterium
CACTATTGATTGTCAGGATAGAACAGGGATTATGGGGCTATGAAGACCGATAATCCACATGAAGTGTGCCCTTTTAGCACGATATCTTAACCGTAAGGGCCGTTGGAAGAGATTAAAGCAGGTGGAACGTGCGAATGCAGAACATATCGTTCGATAACCGAACTCTAATTAGGAGATGTTATCTAAAAGATTGTTGCCTTTCACTTTTTTGAGTTCGCGTATGAGGGTATAACGTGATATGCCGAGCTGTCTGGCGGCGGCGGCTTTGTTGCCGCGGTTGGACTTGAGCGCCTTTCCCAGGATCTCCTGTTTGATCTTGTTTGTTAGTTCATCTACGGCACTTCTATAGTCTGTCGGGTACGGAGAGCTTAAGGAAGATAATTCGCCGGTAAGCATTGCCGGTATATGGGGTGCTGCAACCTTGATCTCCGTGGGAAGATTATCGGATGTGATACGGGTGCTTACACTCTGAAGGATCATGATCCTTTCGATGATGTTCCTCAGTTCACGGACATTTCCAGGCCATTGATATCTTTTTAGAATCTTCTCCGCATCGGTTGTAAAGCCCTTCACGTTCTTGTTCAGTTTTGTATTGAACTGTCCAATGTAGTGATATGCGAGTGGCATGATATCTTCGATTCTCTCTCTCAGGGGCGGTATGAGAATCGGGACAACGCTTATCCTGTAGAAAAGATCTTCGCGAAAGGTACCTTCATTTACCATATGGTTCAGGTCTCTGTTTGTGGAAAATATAAATCGGACATCGAAGGGGGTATCTTCTGTACCTCCAAGCCGGCGAATGTGGTTGTCTTCGAGCATCCTGAGAAATTTTGCCTGTATCGAGGGATTCATTTCGCCGATTTCATCCAGGAGAAACGTACCTCCGTTTGCGTATTCAATGAGTCCGATCTTTCTCTTCCTGGCATCGGTGAAAGCTCCAGCCTCGTAGCCGAAGAGTTCACTTTCCAGCAGAGTGCCCGGTATCGCCGCGCAATTTACCTCTACAAAGCGTTTTAACTTTCTAGTGCTCTGCCGGTGAACCGCCCTGGCTATCAATTCTTTTCCGGTTCCGCTTTCGCCCTGTATGAGTACGCTCGTGTCATGTCCGGCCACATCATTTATCATCTGAAATATATCTAACATCTTGCTGGAATTCCCTATGATATCACGGAACCCCAGCAACCTGTCTTCTTTTTCCTTGAGCACCTCAACTTCCGTTTTCAGAGATTGTGCTTCAAAGGAAAGCTGAGAATGTATGATTGCGCTATCATATGAGACAGCGGCGTTTATAATGAGTATATCAAGAATGCTTCTCTGATCTTTTGAGTAGTCCCCGTGTTTCTTGCCAAGATAGAGTACGCCTTTAAACTTATTTTTTATCCTCAACGGAATCGCTATTTCAGAAGGATAGCCATTGAATATGGGAGTTGTGTCCATGTCCCGAAGTTGAGGTTGTACTATGATAGTACCGGTATCCAAGGCCCTTTTGATGATGCTTTGTCCTATCTTGAGATGGTATATGTTTTTTTCATCCAGAAATCCCTCTTCCCCTGTGCTGATCAGGCATCTACCCTTTTCAGTATCCATGAAGTAAAGCAGTGCCCTGTCCGCGGCTCCTATTCTGAGGGCGTTTTTTATCACGGTTTTGTGTATTGTATCCAGGGCATAGCTTGAATTAAGATGAGATACCGCTTCCTGTAATATCAATAACCTCTGTATTTTCTGTCTGTTATCTTCAAACAGTCTGAAGTTGTGTATCACTATGCTCATATGATTCGCGAACGTCAGGAGTGTGCTTATCACTTCAGATGGAAATGTGGTCTTTTTTTGGTACCACATGGCTATTACGCCGATGACATCGTCCTTTATCTTCAGTGGACCGCAAAAGGCAGAATAGAATCCGCCCCCTGCTTCATAGCGACTTGATAGTTTCCGGTCAGTCGGTGTAATCCGGGGATCTGTTTCCGAATCTTCAAGGACGATATAGGTGCCGGTCCTCGCCACATGTGTTATGAAACAGTCATGCCTTTTCAGGTTCAGTATTCCGGAGAGCGCCCTCTGCGTATCTTCGGGACTGTAATTTTTGACTGCTTTTGTGATCAGATTCTCTTTTTCTTCATCCAGCAGGCATATCAAGCCCCTGTGAAACCCCATTGTGTCGACAGCTTCATCTAATATCTTCTGAAGGACATCGTCATTACTGAGCGGGGTGGTGATCAGGGCGCTTATGCGGTAAAAGCATCCGAGGATGCGTTCGGTGGAGTAAAAAAAGTCAGGACTCATAAAAGGAAACCGCTTTGTGAAAATAGTTATGCTTTGTCATATTTCAGGAACTGCATTGAAAAGGTTCCCCTTCCCTGGGTGACGGAGCGCAGGTCTGTTGAATATCCGAACATTTGTTTCAGAGGAACGTGGGCCTTTATTTCGCTGATGGGATCTTTATGATTTATGCTTTCCACTTCCCCTTTTCTCGAGTTGATATTTCCGATGACTTCACCCATAAATTCACCCGGTGTTATTATATCCACCGTGACGATGGGCTCCAGCAAAATGGGCTTTGCGCGTGAACACCCGTTTAAAAAGGCTGTTGAAGCGGCTATTCGGTAACCCAATTCTGTCGTCTCTCCTTCTTTGAAAGATCCATTGGTAACCCTTATGATTACATCTACAATAGGATAACCGGCCACAACACCGCTGAGAGCGGCATCACGGATACCTTCTTCTATGACGGCATGAAACTCACGGGGAATCACTTCATCGCTGACCTCATCAATCAAATTCAGTCCCCCTCCCCGTTCGTTGGGTTCCAGATGCAAGACAACGTGACCGAAGTGCTTTTTGTCACCGAGCTTCCTGTCGAATATCTCTTCGACATCTGTTTTCTCTTCAATGGTTTCTCTGTAGACAACCTTGGGTTTGCCTATGTTCACGTTCGTATGAAATTCCCGTATGAGCCGGTCGATGACTATCTCAAGGTGGAGCTCACCCATGCCGGAAATGATAGTCTGTGCCGTTTCGTCATCATATTTGATCTTGAGCGTGGGGTCTTCACTTGCCAGTTTTGCAAGAGCGGATGACAGTTTTTCCTGATCTCCCGGTGTCCTGGCCTCAATCGCCTGGCTGATTACCGGTTCGTAGAATTCTATTGTTTCAAGGATAATCGGATTAAATTCATCGCATATGGTATCCCCTGTGGAGGTATCTTTCAGACCTATGACCGCAATGATATCCCCGGCTCCGGCCTCGCTAACGCGTTCTCTCTTATTTGAGTGCATTTTCAGGAGTCTGGAGACCTTCTCCTTTTTCCCCTTGCTTGCGTTATATATATCCTCCCCGGCTTTTATCTTGCCGGAATAGATCCTCATATACGTAATTTTTCTTCCCTCATCCAGCATTACTTTGAATGCAAGTGCTGCGAGCGGATCCTTCACATTGCTGCGACGCTTTTCAATAGTGTTTGTTTCTGGATTGATGCCTTCAACGGGCGGCATGTCTTCAGGGGACGGCAGAAAATTGGCAATGGCATCAAGGATCGGTTGAATTCCCTTATTCCGCAGGGCCGTGCCACACATGACAGGCACCACTTTTAGTAGAAGAGTCGCATTTCTGATCGATTCAATAATCTCTTTTTCAGTGATCTCGATCCCCTCTAAATATTTTTCAGCGATACTGTCATCGATCTCCGCGAGTGTTTCGATGAGTATCTCTCGGTATTTTTCTGTTTCGGTCAGCATATCGGAAGGAATGTCAGAAGCGTCATATGACAGCCCCAGACTGCCCTCATCCCAGATGATCAGTTTGTGCCCGATAAGGTCAATTACTCCAAGAAATGTTTCATTCTTTATATAGGGTATCTGAATGGGAAGGGGTATGGAATTGAATCTTTCCCCCATCGTCTTTATTGTGGAGTAATAATTTGCCCCCACCCTGTCCATCTTGTTGATGAATGCTATCTTGGGAACGCCATATTTGTCCGCCTGGTGCCATACCGTTTCCGATTGGGGTTCCACTCCTCCGACGGCACAAAATACGGCCAGCACCCCATCCAGCACCCTGAGAGATCGTTCAACCTCTATGGTGAAGTCCACATGCCCCGGGGTGTCAATGATATGTATCTCATTGTCTTTCCAGTGGCAGGTAGTGACCGCGGAGGTAATGGTTATACCCCTTTCCTGCTCCTGTGCCATCCAGTCCATAACCGCCTCACCGTCATGCACCTCGCCCAGTTTGTAGGTCTTGCCGGTGTAATAGAGAATCCTCTCCGTTACAGTTGTCTTTCCCGCGTCGATATGGGCGACGATCCCTATATTTCTTATTTTTGAAAGTCTTGAGGCAGCCATAGTATTGTGTCTTTAAGAATTTTTTTCTACTATTAATTCTCTGTTTAGCTCGAAGGGTTTGTTTGTGTCTATGTGGCCCCGTATCGTTTCCAGAACATTGCCATCTATCAGCAGTTTTACCTTCTTGACAGACGGCACGTTAATGGTAATAGTATTGGTCAGTGAGTATATGGTCATCATCTCACTGGCGCTTCCTCCGGGATGAAGGTCAATCAGGTTCTTGCCGAAATCTATATACGCTATCCCATCCTTCACGTTGACTTCCCTGAGATCTGTTTCTTTCGGGAGTGTTGCTACCAGATCGGTGTTAGGTCCGCTAATGAGCGCAACGACGAGTTCTCTGACATTATCGTTGAGGGATTCTCTCATTGTGATGTACCGCTCTTCCGGGATG
>CAZOHQ010000195.1:0-4733 GCA_964579455.1 uncultured Syntrophaceae bacterium
TCTGAGCGAATAATGATTCGGGCGGATGGAACGAAGATGCCCATTATAAAGACAGCAGTCCCCTTGATACTGGATGGCAAAAGATATCTTATCGAGAGCATCGTAGACAATTCAGAAAGAAAAATAACACAAGAGCAACTATTTGAATCCAATGAAAAACTACGATTGGAAATCATCGAACGTGAAAAGCTACAAGAAGAAATGAAACATCTCGCGTTCCATGACCATTTAACAGGTTTGCCCAACCGATTATTATTCACTGATCAACTGGGTCATGCAATATCATTATCAAGTCGTATGGCCAAAATGCTTGCAATCCTGTATTTGGATTTGGACGAATTTAAGATGGTCAACGACTCCATGGGGCATACCATAGGAGATCAAACGTTGGTAGAAGTCTCAAACAGATTGGTTAATACCGTGCGAAAAGCTGATATGGTTGCCAGAATCGGCGGAGATGAATTTATTATTATGATTGAAAACATTGAAGATATTGAAGCGATTAATTTGATAGCAGAAAAAATTCTTCATAGCTTCAATCAGCCCTTCACATTGAATAATCAAGACACGTTTCTTACAACCAGTATTGGTGTTGCAGTGTACCCCACGGATGGTGAAGATGCCGAAACACTCATTAAAAATGCAGATATTGCCATGTATAAGGCCAAGGAAAAGGGGTGCAACCAATATTTTCTCTGCACCCCGGTGATGAAAACCGATATCAGTGAGACCATGAATTTGAGCAATCAGTTATATGGCGCTCTGAATCGAAATGAATTGGAATTATATTATCAACCTCAGGTAAACTCCCATTCAAAGACAATAATCGGGCTGGAAGCATTATTGAGATGGAATCACCCCGAACGTGGTCTGGTTTCTCCGGGAAGATTCATTCCGATTGCGGAACATACCGGTTTGATTTTTTCTATCGGAGAGTGGGTAATACGGGCTGCATGCAAGCAAAATAAGGCCTGGCAGGATGCCGGTTTCCCTCAAATTCCTGTTGCAGTGAACCTTTCGGTCCGACAATTTCACAGTCTAACTCTCGTCAGACAGGTGGAGGATATCCTCATTGAAACAGGCCTAGATCCTCAGTACCTGGAATTTGAAATTACAGAAAGTATCGTTATGAAAGAAACAGCGTATGTCGTTGAAACTTTAAACGCCTTTAGAAAGATGGGCATTGCAATCTCAATTGATGATTTCGGTACAAAGTATTCTTCTTTGAATTATTTAAAACAACTACCTGTGGACAAAATTAAAATTGCCATGCCGTTTATTCAAGGTATTTCTGTGAGCGATAAAGACGAAGCAATAACAAAGGCTATTATTCTGCTGGCTAAAAACCTGGGGTTACGTGTTATTGCAGAAGGTGTTGAAACAAAAAAGCAGCTTTCTTTCTTAACTCAGCGCATGTGTGATGAGATTCAAGGATTTTATTATTATAAGCCGATGCCCGCTCACGAAGTGGAGAAATTATTTGTAACAATAAAGCACTGACATCCGATCATAAAAATATCGGCTGTGAATGACCACTATATAAAATTTTATATCTTTAATTACATAAAGTTAAGCTTTTTAGCTTCAAGTCCGGATTCCGGCAACATTCCTCCAGACTATATTATTGAAGCTCCCCGCAATCCCGTATTAACGGAATCTCCGTTTATACATCGACACGATGCGGGGGATGCGCTCGCCGTTCAGTTCACGTCACCTGATAACAAGGACAGGAGTTTTTGCCCTCCTTATGACCTTTTCCGCGACGGATCCGAGAAATATCTCCGCGATGTTACTCATGCCGTGAGACCCGATCACGATCAGGGAGGCCTTTTCTTTTTTCTCCACGTCCAGTACCCCCATATAGGGGACCGCTCTGGTGATTATCACCTTGACCTTGAACCCCTTCTTCTTCAATCTCTCCTCTATCGGCAGTATCTCGGCCATTGCCCGTTCTCTTAAATTCTTTTCGATCTCCAGAATGTCTTTTGTGGCGTATCTGGCTATGGCGTCAAAGTTTCCCTTTTCGATGACATGGAGAATAACCACTTCCTGCGCACCGGCATCCTTCAGGCATACAACATAATCCAGGGCCTTGCGCGCCACATCCGAAAAATCGGTTGGATACAGTATCTTTTTAAACATAGCAGATCCTCCTTTTAGAATTGTAGGACTCGTAAAGAGTACAGGTTTTCACATATAACAAAACCCCCTCAAATGACTTCATGTTCCCCTTTATTGTCTTTGCGGTCAAGTGAAAAATTCCTGTAAGGAACGTATGGATTTAGCGACCGGATGTAAGCGGTTTTCCGACTTATTGAAGCCCTCCGCAACCCTGTATAAGCGGGATTTTCAACTGTTAAGGAAATTAGAAATTATTTTCTGTTTTTCCGGCAGAAAAAATTTCGTTAACGCACGTATCCCGTTTGTCGGGGTTAAGAAACATGTTGATTTAACGCGCTCGCTATTCAGTTCTCAATTTAGATATAAAGTGTCATACATACCCATGTTTCGCCACTTTATCCTTGACACGCAAACATCCCTTTCCTATACTCGCCACTCTTGAAAATACAGGCATTTCGCCGACAGTAACGAAAAGGAGGAACTGATGAAGATTACGAAATATTTATTTGTAAGCATTCTACTGTGCATTCTTGTGCCTGCCAGTCTGGTGGCGTCAGCGCCGAACACTGTGGTCATAGGCCTTCAGGGTCCTATTACCGGGCCATGGGCCTACGAGGGCCAGATGGCAAAACAGTCCTGCGAGATAGCTGCCCAGTTGATCAACGAAAAAGGCGGCATCCTCGGAGGCCGCATGGTTGAACTCAGAGTGGTTGATGACGCGGGCGAGCCCAAGACAGGCGCATTGGCGGCAATGAAACTGGTTGGTCAAAAAGATGTTATAGCCTCAGTATCCACCTATGGATCATCCATATGTGAACCTGCTTCCAATATCTATGAGAAATTCAAGAAGGTTAATATAGGCTACGGCGTAACGGCCGTCCGTCTCACACAGAGAGGGTTCAAATACTTTTTCCGAACCTGTGGCCGTGATGATTCGCAGGGAGCATTCTTTGCGAAGGTTGCATCCGAACGATTCGGGTCAAAGAGAATCGCCATATTGCATGACAATACAGCCTTCGGAAAAGGGCTGGCCGAGGACACAAAACGGGGGCTCAAGTCTCTGCTGGATTCCGGGGAGGTTGAGATAGTATACTTTGACGCCATCACCCCCGGGGAAAAAGATTTTCATGTGCCACTGACAAAATTGCGTGAGACAAAACCGGATATCTGGTATTTCACCGGATATTATGCCGAGGCGGCACTCCTGTTAACCCAGGCCAGAGAGATAGGGATAACCTGTACCTTTGTGGGGGGAAACGCGGCAATCAACGATGAATTTGTCAAGATCGCGGGCATTGACATAGCAAAGGGATGTTTCATGACCAATGAACCGCTGCCCGGTGACCTTCCCTATCCCGAGGCAAAAGAATTCCTGGATGCCTACAAGGCCAAGTTCGGTGAAATTCCCTCAAGTCCATGGCCTATCTATGCCGCTGACGCATTCGGAATCATCGCATACGCCATCGACAAATCCGGCTCCACCGATTCTGACGTCCTGGCGGATTACCTCAGAAATAAGATTGATGGCGTCAACGGGATAACAGGCCCCATAGGGTTTACCGATCAGGGAGACAGAGAGGGAGTTCCCTTCTATCTGTACGTTGTTGACAAAGCGGGGAAGATCGTCGTCTCTAAATAATTGATGATTTCATCGGGCTTAGTCAATCTGCCATTCCGACGAGTGGGGAAAATCTTGCGTTTTTATCCCGCCTCGTCGGGATTACACCCTGTAGATTTCTCACAAAGCTTGTCCTGAGTGTCAAAAACCAGGATTCTTCGCTTTGTTCGAAATAGCGGAAGCAAAGAAAGAAAAAAGTGGATATAGTATTAGAACAGATTATCAACGGCCTTACAATCGGCTCTTTTTACGCTCTCATAGCCCTTGGGTACTCCATGGTCTATGGTGTCCTGAAGCTGATAAATTTCGCTCATGGAGATTTTTTCACATTAGGTTCGTATCTTGGATACACGGTTCTTGTATTCGGGTCCGCGTTTTTAACTTCCCACTGCGGCCTGTGGGGCGGGCTGATTGTGGCCATGATAATTGCCGCAATCTGTCTCGCGCTGGTTGGAATAACGGTCGAACGGCTGGCGTACCGCCCCATTTATCCCGCGGGACGGCTTCCTGCCGTTGTCTCCGCCCTCGGGGCATCCATCTTCCTGCA
This sequence comes from uncultured Syntrophaceae bacterium, assembly GCA_964579455.1. GTDB lineage: Bacteria > Desulfobacterota > Syntrophia > Syntrophales > UBA2210 > UBA2210. Next base: position 4,287 of record CAZOHQ010000195.1, read on the forward strand.
AAACGCGATCATGGTCATCTGGGGTCCCCGCTACCAGGCATATCCGGCCGCACTGATACCCAATATCCACATACAACTGGGCGCTCTGCATATAACACTGCTTCAGATAGTCATACTGGTCTTTTCTTTTCTCCTCATGGGCGTACTGTACTATATAATCCAGAAGACCCTCTTCGGCAGCGCCATCAGGGCATCGGCTCTCGACAGGGACACAGCCTCTCTGATGGGGATAAATTTCAACAAGGTAATATTCTTCATATTCACGCTGGGGCCCGCCCTGGGCGCGATCACCGGGGTAATGGTGGGCATGTATTACCGGCAGATCAGCTTCACGATGGGCTGGAATTACGGACTCAAGGCATTCACCGCCACGATACTGGGAGGTATCGGCAACCTGCCGGGTGCCATGTTCGGCGGATTGATCCTGGGTCTTCTGGAAATGTTCGG
>CAZOHQ010000196.1:0-4725 GCA_964579455.1 uncultured Syntrophaceae bacterium
GTTGTGGAATCCATGGCTTCCCATCGACCCTATCGCCCCGCGTTGGGCATCGATGTGGCCCTGGTGGAGATTTCACAAAACAGGGGCATCCTCTATGACCCGGAGGTGGCGGATGCCTGTCTGAAGCTCTTTCAGGAGAAGGGATACCGATTTAATTGACCGGAGACATTTTTTTAAGAATGCTGCCCGTAACGGTATCAAGATCAACTATTTCGTGATCATCTCGCCCCTGCTCTGAACGTGACTGGCTGGCGCATCCCTGTGAAGGGGCATGGCCCATCACGAAGGACTTGGCATCATATAAGATCAAAAATACAGGTTGTTATAGGTTATTGTAAGAATTTTACTGGCCAGCGTTTCTGGGCCAAAGGTTATTATATTTCCACTGTTGGCAGAGATGAGGCGACCATGCCGGAATATATCAAGAAACAGGAACGAGAAGACCTCTGTCTCAATCAACTCAGTAGACTCGAAGAATAACCACCTTTAGGTGGTTCAAAATGCTTAATCCTCTTTGAGCGGTTCAGAAATTCAAGCTTCCCACTTTGTCTGAGGTATATGATTTGCTCTGTATTAGAATCGTTAATGCGTAACAAGGGTCGAGAGCAACGGTGAACCTGATCTCTCGATTTCAGGGATTTTCTGCCATCGTCAGCTGTTAAGCTGCCTGATTTCCGGGGGTATTAATATGTCGTGTCTGTTTCCCAATTCTCGGACGAGTCCTATAAAACTTGAAGGCAGAGGGATTTCCCTCGGCACAAGGAGAATTTTCAGTTCATTGGCGTGGGCGAGAATGGGAATACTGTCGATGCCCTCCTGATGGTCGCAAAGGACCTGGATCCTGAGTGCATCGGTAAGGGGCACCATCATATCGATGAGTTCAAGGGGAATCTCTTTCATGGTTTCCTCTATCAATGACTCGTTTTCCCGTATAAATAACAGGAAGGGCTTCTCTTCATTGGGTGTGCAGAAGACATCATTGACGACGGTGCCGGTGAGCATGGTGATAAACGCCGCTTCCTGAGCAGGGTACTTTTCGCTCAGGTACTCTTTGAGCCTTTTGAACAGTACCATCTGGACGACGGCAATCCCCTGACGCAGGATCGGCACTAATCTGCTTTCGAACTTTTCCACCACACTCCTTCCTTCATTTTTGCTGTTTCTCTCTCACCCATTCCCGGCCCCTTTGTCAAGGGAAAAACGACGGCCGGGAAGTAAATCCGCAAAAGGTCAGTCCTCCAATAAATGCTTTAAGTCGCTTCAGAACAATATTAACATGTCAGGGTAATTCGTTGTTCTTATATGGTCTTTTTCCAGATTCCGCTCTCATTTCCATTCTTGCTGCCGCTGATAAAATGTTTTATAAGAAAACAGCAAGGGCCGAAATCAGACCGAAGACCTTTGTGAAAACAGTTGAACTGTATGTGTCCGCGATAATGAGAGGTGAGTGACAATGATAACGCGAGTTTTAATTGTCGACGATAACAGCACCAATCTGTATGTGCTGGAAACCATTCTGAAGGGATACGGTTTTGAAGTGACCTTGGCTGAAAACGGCAAGGAGGCCCTGGATAAGGGCCGTCTCAACCCGCCTGACCTGATTGTTACAGATATCCTGATGCCGGTCATGGACGGCTATACCCTGTGCCGGGAATGGAAATCGGACGATACCCTTAAACACATACCCCTGGTATTTTACACTGCCACGTATACTGAAGCTAGAGACGAAGAATTTGCCTTAAGCCTCGGGGCGGATCGATTTATTCTCAAACCCCAGGAACCGGATATACTGATGAATATGTTAAAAGAGGTGTTGGATGAAAATTACGCGATAAGGCACATGGCCAATAAACCTCTTGGTGAAGAAATGGAGTTCTTCAGGCGGCACAATGAAATCCTCTTCAGCAAACTTGAAAAGAAGATGCTGGATCTGGAGATTGCAAATCAGAAGTTGATGCTATCGGAGGAGAGGTATCATCAGAGTTTTGAAAATGTAATGGATGTTATATATACGATTGACACGAATCTCAATATTGTAAGCTTGTCCCCGAGCTTGGAGAGAATATTGGGGTATAAACCACAAAATTTCATTGGCCGACCTGTTGCCGATTTAAAGAATATCCTGATACCGGAATCTTTTGAGCAGGCTGTAGCCGATATAAGTTTAGTCTTGAAGGGTGACACAATTCAGGCGATGATGTATCGGTTTATCGCAAAGGATGGAACCATAAAGTATGGTGAAGTTAGTGGATCCCCCATTATACACGATGGCAAGATTATCGGTACCATTTCCGTCGCCCGTGACATCACCGACCGCAAGCGGGTGGAGGAAAAACTGCGAGAGAGCGAGAAAAAATATCGTGAACTGTTTGATTTTTTGCCAATCCCGGTCTATGAGATGGATTTCGAAGGCAATATGACTGCTGCCAATCGCGCTGTTTATGAAACCTTTGGAGGTACAGAAGAGGATTTAAAGAAGGGTGTTAGCGTATGGCAGCTATCTTCACCCGAAGACATTGATAAATCGATGAAGAACATTGAACGTCTGTTAAAGGGAGAGATAATAGGAGGCACTGAATATACGTTAACGCGGTTGGATGGTTCTGTCTTTCCTGCCATTGCCATCTCTCGGTTAATATACAGTGATGGCAAACCGGTTGGAATCAGAGGAGCTATTGTTGACATTACCGACCGCAAGCAGGCGGAGGAGGCGCTGAGGGAGAGCGAGACAAAGTACCGCGGCATTCTGGAGCATATGGATGACGCATACTACGAACTTGACCTGAAGGGTGATCTTGTTTTTTTCAACGAAGCAATGATTTCGAAAACCGGTTATTCCCGTGAGGAACTTATGGGCATGAACTATAGACAGTACATCAGCCCCAAGGCGTGCAAGTATGTGTCGAAGGTCTTCTCGGAAATATACAAAACAGGCCAGCCCAACAAGCTTTTTGACTATGGGGTAATCATGAAGGGGGGGCAAACAAGAAATTATGAATCCTGGGCCTATGGTTTATTCGATAAGGATAACCAGACTGTCGGTTTTAGAGGCATGGCCCGCGATATCACCAAGCGCAAACAGGTTGAAGAGAATCTGAAGGAAACTCTTGACCATCTCAGGAATGCGGTCGGAACGACCATCCAGGTCATGGTGTCCGCCGTGGAGATAAGAGATCCCTATACGGCCGGGCACCAGCGCCGGGTAGCAGACCTCGCTCGATCAATTGCCACGGAGATGGGAGTACCCCGGGAGAAAATAGAGGGAATTCGTATGGCGGGTTCCATCCATGACATCGGGAAACTATCCATACCCGCGGAGATATTGTCCAAACCCGGCAAGCTGTCAGACATTGAATTTTCCCTGATTAAAGAGCACCCCCAAAGGGGGTACGAGATGCTGAAGGATGTGGAATCCCCATGGCCGTTGGCACAAATTATCTACCAGCACCATGAACGGATGGACGGGAGCGGCTATCCAAGAAACCTGAAGGGGGATGAGATTCTCATAGAGGCGCGCATCATGGCTGTTGCCGATGTCGTGGAAGCCATGTTCTCCCACCGCCCGTACCGTCCCACCCTGGGGTTGGATGCAGCACTGGAAGAGATTGCCGTGAACAGGGGTACCCTCTATGACCAGAAGGTCGTGGATGCCTGCCTGCGACTTTTTCAGGAAAAGGGATATAAACTCGAATGATAATTCCATACGTCATCAACTCTACTTCTCTCTTATCCGGGGGGCCATTATTTCATTGACTCACAAGGCCGTCTTTTTTATACTCCCTTCACAATAAAGGGAGCTCTTATCGGAAAAAAATGAAACCAATATACCTGGATTACAACGCTACCACACCGATTGCCCCTGAAGTGTTAGAGGCAATGAAACCCTACCTCGAAGAACACTTCGGCAATCCCTCCAGCTCTCACTGGTACGGGGTTCAGGCAAAAGAGGCCGTTGACAAAGCCCGCAGCCGGGTTGCCGATCTGCTGAACTGTAGTCCGGGAGAAATCATCTTTACCAGCGGTGGAACGGAATCCAATAACTTTGCCATCAAGGGTGCGGTCCTCGCGAATCGTCATAAGGGGAATCACGTTATCATTTCATCCATAGAGCACCCCGCCGTAACAGAGGTATGCAGATACCTCGCAACAAAAGGGTTTCCTCTGAGTTATATCCCCGTAGACGAGATGGGCGTTATAAACGTTACCGCGCTGGAAAAGACCGTCATGCCCGAAACCGTTCTCATCAGTGTCATGCATGCAAACAACGAGGTCGGAACCATCCAGCCGATCCAGGAAATCGCCGAACTTGCCGGAAGACACGACATCATTGTCCATACCGATGCCGCCCAATCCTCAGGTAAGACGAAAATCGATGTAACCGAACTGGGTGTCGACCTCCTCTCTATTGCCGGACATAAGATCTACGCACCCAAAGGTATCGGCGCGCTCTATGTCCGCGAGGGAATCGTGCTGGAAAAGTTCATGCACGGTGCCGGTCATGAGAGTAATATGAGGGCCGGAACGGAAAACGTGGCGGCAATAGTCGGACTGGGAAAGGCATGTGAGATCGCAAAACGCGACCTGGAAGAAAATTGCACACACATGAAAAGAACGCGGGATCGACTGTTTGACGGCCTGAAAGAAAAGATCAGTGATATTCGGTTAAACGGCCATCCTGAAAAACGCATTCCGAACACACTGAGTGTGGGATTCACGAATATAGAC
>CAZOHQ010000197.1:0-2331 GCA_964579455.1 uncultured Syntrophaceae bacterium
GGGATCTTTTCTGGTTACGTGTTGCATCGCCTGGATTCTGGTCCTCCATATCGATAATCTTTACGAAGACAGACGTCTATTGAGCAACCGTCTTATGTACGATCATCTGACAGGGGCTTTCTCGCGCAGTTACTTTGAGGTTCGTCTATCGGAAGCGATCAAAATTATGCAACGATTTGATTTGGTTGGATTATACGTATGCATGTTTGACGTGGACGACTTCAAAGCTATTAATGACCGTTATGGCCACGCAAACGGAGATCGCGTATTGAAGGAAATCGCGAGTATTGCGAGAGCATCGATTCGTCCCTCTGATTGTTCTGCCCGTTTAGGCGGCGATGAGTTTGCTCTTTTGCTGAACAGTGCACAAGACGATAATCTGGCCGTGATGATTGTCGAACGAATCCGAAACAGCATCTCAAAGGCACGCTTTGGAGTCAGCCCTCATGAATTCAGTGCCTCATGCTCTTTTGGGCTTGTGCGCGCGGGAACAGAACATCTGAGGTTTAAAGATCTACAGGGCCTATTGCTAACCTATGCTGATCAAGCCCTCTATGCCTCTAAACACCAAGGTAAGAACGCCGTGAATGTATCCACCCTGCCGGTGTCGGAATCTGAAGCATCTCAGGGGTCCCGCCAATTAGTGTGATATCCCACGCTGAAAATACGCAAGCGTTATAAGATATATAGGTAAATCCAAGCTTATATCAGTGAGCGTGAATCGGTTGTTAAAGATGAGACATAACCCGCAAATCCAGCGGACGGCTTTTAGCCGCCGGTGATCCGTGATGTTCTGTATTTCACACCTGCGAGCCCAGTGCTGGCTGGACAGGTTTATCAAGCTACCTTCGTCTCTATGAATTCCAGAAGAGCCTTGTTGAAAACATCAGACTGCTCCACATTGGCAAAATGGGCCGCGTTTGGAATAATCTTCAATTCTGAGGCAGCTATTCGTTCATGGATAAACTGTGCCGCTGATACGGGAGTGCTTGGATCTTGCTCGCCGACAAAAATCAGGGTTCTCGTCGGAATGGCGCGTATGGGATCACGCAGGTCCATATCCCGAAGCGCCTCACAGCAGGCACAAAATCCCTTCACCGGTGTAGCGAGAATCATGCTTCGGATCTTTTCAACCTCGGTGTTCAAACGCCCCTGACCGGCCTTTGTAAACCAGCGGTCGATAGTGGCATCGACTGCGGCATCCATACCCTTTTCACTCACTGTTTCAATGCGTTCGTCCCAGATTTCGCGGGGGGGGCATGTGGGCCGCCGTAGAACAGAGCGTCAGCGAAAGCAATCTGTCACTATACCGGGCACCCAGCATCTGACCGACCATCCCACCCATCGAAAGGCCACAGAAATGGACCCTTCCCAAGCCGAGCGCATCCATCAAGCGTACAGCGTCGTCCGCCAGCATCTCGATTGAATATGGGCCCTCGGGTGTTTCAGAGCGGCCGTGGCCGCGGGTATCATACCGTAGCGTTCGATATCCCGCCCTCACCAGACCGGGAATCTGGGCGTCCCACATGGTCAGATCCGAGGCTAACGAGTTCGAAAATATCACAATCGGTCCCTGTTCGGACCCGTCGAACCGGTAATTGAGAGTTGTCCCGTTCACGAAAACCATCGGCATGATTGATATCCTCCCTCTCTTTGATTTGCATTGTGATGAAGCTTTATCACTTTTGGGGTCATTTCCGAAACACAAAAAACAGGTTCATCGAATTGATGGGTGCGCAGCTAAGATCTCCTTCTCCCTGGAATCTTCAGGTTATCCTCGGCATCAGGGGAAATACGGCGCCTTGTGAGCGTATAATAACGGTCAGCCCAGCAACTCTAGCAAATATTACTGGAAATCGGGAAGGAGTTGTGAGGGTAACATCACAAGAAATCAACGCGGCAAACGGGCATTCTCCGTTCAAAAATCCCGGAATGCCTTTGTTCCGAACAGGCTCGAATGCACCCGGACCAGTTCCGGTTTGAACTGAACAGCGAGCGAATAAAAATAATGTGTTCATTAATAGCCGGAGATCCCGCTCACTATTCTCAGGCTCCTATGTGTAAAACGCCGGTAACAGGGTCACTAACGAATGGTTCTGGCTTTTTATACTCAATTACGTTATCAGTATGTGTGGCATGTGTTCTTTCTCTTCAAAGAGATACAACGATACCCGATTACTACGCAATCCCTTTTAGTGACATGAAAATTGCAGAGCTGTATTTACCGAAAAAGTGATGCCGATGCAACAATCGATGAAATTATTGAGATATATGTACGCGATGAAACGATGGATCTTCAGACCGGCCGTGATAAGAAGCAAGGTCGTCGAA
>CAZOHQ010000197.1:2377-4722 GCA_964579455.1 uncultured Syntrophaceae bacterium
TTCTTTTGGCCGGGGCAATGGATCTTGAGATGACATACGAAGCCATTGGAAAGATATGGGACGAACAGTGGAGTCCTTTTTTTTCCCCCGAGCATTCAATTCTGATAAAGATTAACCTCAATACGGCCGATCCGTACCCCGCTTCCACAGATCCCCGGATGCTCGGGGGGCTACTTCGATTTCTCCATAAAAGAAACTTCCGGCGGGTATGGGTGGGAGATTGTTCTTCCATTCAGTCCCTTCCCACCAGAAAAGTGGTCGCTAAAACCGGGATCATGGAAGGATTTTCAGAAATGGCCTCGTTTCTTCCCTTCGATAACGGCCCCTGGGTGTCCGTTTCCATTGCAGGTTATTACCTGAAAGAAATCACCGTCCCCCGGATTGCCCTGGAGGCGGATCGCATCATCTCCCTGGCCAACATGAAATCCCACCTGGAATCCGATTTTTCTTTCGGAATGAAGCTCGGTGTCGGGTTTGTCCATCCCCTGGAGAGAGTTCCCATGCACCGGGATCATTTACGGGAAAAAATTGCGGAAATCAATCTGGCTGTCCCGCCGGACCTGACAATTATCGACGGGAGGACGGCCTTCATCACCGGGGGACCGACTAAGGGAGAAACGGCACAATGCGACGCCGTTATTGTGGGGATGGATGTCGTCGGGGCGGACCTGATGGCATACAACGTTCTTTTTGACGCAAAGAGAAAGAATAACCAGCTCGGCGGTTTTACGGAGGATCCTTTTGGAATGGTCCAATTCTCCCACGCGAAAAGGCTGGGATTGAGCGGATCGTCGACGACAAGGGCGGTTACGGTACCGCTGCAGGATGCTTGAATTATGAGATTTCTCCTCGTTTCACCACGGACGGAAATTCGAGTTCGTCCTTTGAATGTCTGGACTCCACTGGGTCTCATTTCCATCGGCGCTTCTCTCAAAAAAGAGGGACACGAGGTTGCCTTGTTTGATCGCCACGTCCTTTCCCTCGGTACCGGTTCCGGGAAAAAACGGACCAACGAAATGCTTGCGGAGAAAGTCCTCTCGTTCAAGCCCGACGTGATCGGATTCAACACAGTTTCTCCCCTGATCCACGACACCGTGGAATGTGTTTCGCTTATCAGGCCACTGTTTCCCGGGTTCATGATCGCCGGAGGACATCATACAACTGCTCTCCCAGAAGAGAGCCTCAGGAAGATCGATGGTCTGAACGGAGTCATCGCCGGCGAGGGAGAACAGGCCCTGGTGCAATTCGCCGAAGGTAAAGACCCGTGCGGAATTCCCGGTTTCTGGTGGAAGAAGCCGGATGGAACGATCCGCCATACTCCCCCGGTTCAGATAGAGTCCCTCGATGACCTCCCCTTCCCCGATTATTCTCTTATCAACAGCCGGTTTTATCTGCAGAGAAATTATATGACGATCCGCGGTTTTTTTCTCTCCTCCCTTTCAATGATCACGTCCCGGGGATGTGTCAGGCGGTGCGAATTCTGCTCCGAATCTCTCACGTTCGGCAGGGGGGTCCGGTTTCACAGCCCCGAGTATGTCAAAGAGGGGATCCGCACATTGCTCGCCTCGTACCCCATCGATGGTATCTACTTTCATGATAACGATTTTCTTATCGACCGGGAAAGGGCAGAGAAGATCTGTGAGGCCATCCTTCCCCTTCAGCGTGAAAGGAGATTCCGGTGGTCCATCCAGGCCCGGGTGGACCGCATCGACAGGAATATCATACAGCTGTTGAAGAAAGCCGGGTGCGTCACGATCGAAATGGGCGTGGAATCCTCCCTCCAGGAAAATCTTGACGCCATCGGAAAGAAAACAAACACGGAGAAAATCGAGGAAGCAATCGCACTCTGCCGGGACGGGGGGATATCCGTCCATGCCAATATGATCACGGGCCTGGAGGGAGAAACCATTGACACCCTTGAAAAGGAACTGGCGTGGATGAAGAGGGTCAAACCCCATTCCTTTTCCTGGTCAAACCTCGAAATCCACCCCGGCACGGCCCTGTATAAAAGGAAAGGGAACCGTTTCTTTGAATCTCATCAATGGGATCGTGAAACTGTTCTTCGTTTCTATGAACAATCTTCCTTGTCAACGGTGTCCCCGAAGGAGAAGAGGGACTGGCTGAGGAAACAGTATGTCCCCTACCATCTGAAGACGCATCTTTGGCATCTTTTCTTGAATAATTACCCCCGAAAGATTGTTTCCATACTGATAATGCAGGGAATCAGGGAAATTCGAAAATTGCTCGATAGAATCATGAAGTCCCGAATCGTCTAAATGCCGGCCGCTCCGCCAGTTGCCTCATAATAAAATGTTACCGAAAGAGGATCGATAGGAGGTAACGTT
>CAZOHQ010000198.1:0-4669 GCA_964579455.1 uncultured Syntrophaceae bacterium
GAAAAGCCTATCTTGCTACAATGTTCTGGGCCGAAGCAGTCAAGAAGGCGGGGACGACGGACGTAAATGCCGTCATCAAGGCATGGGAAGGCCTGACCTACGAAGGGCCGGCCGGTCTCTGGACGATGCGCGCCTGCGACCATCAGACGCAGATGCCCCTCTGGTTCACGGAAATCGCGAAAGAGAACAAATTTTTCAAACACGCGTTCGAAGTATCGGCGGGCATGGCCACCGCACAGTCCGTAGAAGTACCCTGTGAGGAAACAGGATGTCCGGGTTTGGCGAAGTAGCAGATCTTTATATACGTTTAGTTTCAAAATAAGGTGCTGCCTGCTTTTTAGGTGGCACCTTATTTCTAAAACATGTAACTCAATTCATGTGAGCATATTGCAGGTATGTAGTAAGCGAGTGTCTGCGTTTTTAGAAAGTGAGGTTTTAACAGATGGCTACATTAATAACGGGTGGGGTTGGTTTCGTCGGGTCCTGCTTGACTCAATTACTGGTTGAAGAAGGCCAACATCCGATTCTTCTGGATCAGGCACCGGTTCGAGGGGCACTCATCGATATCCGGGACCGGTTCGAGTACGTGCAGAAGTCACTTGGAAATTTGTCGGTGTTGCTCAATGTAATAAAGGAATTTTCAATTGATAGAATATTTCACCTCGGTGGGATGCTTTCAGTTCCATCGGATGAAAATCCATGGGCGGCATTCGACACAAATGTGGTTGGCACATATAATGTCCTGGAAGCAGCTCGTTTAGGAGGAGTGAAACAAGTTATTTTTTCCAGCACCATAGCAACGTATGGCAAAGACCTCCCCTCTACCCCTGTCAATGATGCCACGATTCAACGCCCCACATCCATGTATGGCTCGACCAAAGTTTTCTGCGAACTCCTCGGTCGATTTTATGCACGAAAATTCGGTCTTGATTTCCGGGGAGTTCGCATCCCGTCGGTGGTCGGGCCCGGGGCAAAAACTCCACACATGTCCATTTATAATTGCTGGGCCATTGAAGAACCATTAAAAGGGAAACCATATGAACTCTTATGTGCTCCCGAGACACGATGTCCCGTACTATATTATAAGGATGTCGGAAGAGCATTATGGCTGTTGGCAAAAACTGATCGATCGCAGATCAAGACCATGATTTACAATCTGGCGGGTATCGTTCCGCCTTTTTCTGCGGAGGACCTGGTGGCTTTAATCCGTAAACGGATACCGGAAGCCCGACTTACTTTTAACCCCGACCCTCAAACGGTTGAACTTTTAAGGGAACTGGGTTCGCTAATTATCGATGATGAATGTGCCAGAACGGAGTGGGGCTGGAAGATATCGTACCCATTAACAGAAATGGTGGATGATTTCATTAAGGAATTTAAAGAACATACTTTATGGTATGAGTGAAATACAAAAAATGTAGAGGTTGTAAAATATGAGTAAAAGAATATTTACGGCGGCACTGACAGGGGCAATTCATACGCCGAGCATGTCCCCATATCTTCCAATCACACCGAAGCAGCTTATCGACGAGGCGATTGCGGTATATGAGGCTGGTGGAGCTGTTGCCCATCTTCATGTACGCGACCCCAAAACGGGATTACCGGACGCTAACCAGGAAATTTTCAGAGAGATTGCGTCTGAAGTAAAAAAACACTGCGATATAATTCTTTGTACTACAACAGGAGGCAGATTAGGAGAACCTGTAGAAAACAGGCTCAGAGTTGTAACCTCATTAAAACCGGAATTGGCCACATTAAACGCAGGTTCCCTCAACTTCGCCCTTTTTCACATCGCAGATAAATTCAAGGATTGGCAATACGATTGGGAAAAAGAATATCTTGAAAATACTGAAGACTTTATCTTTCCGAACACGTTTAAGACAATGCGGCAATTCCTGGAAGTTTTTACCAGAATGGAAACCAAACCGGAATTCGAGATTTACGATGTCGGAATGATAAACAACTTGGCCTTTGCCATAGAGGCAGGCTATACGAAAAAACCGGTTTACCTGCAGTTTGTCATGGGAATATTAGGTGGAATTCCTGCATCACCGGAAAATCTGGTATTTTTAGTTGAAACAGCACGGAAGGCAATAGGTGATTTTGAGTTTTCGGTATGTGTGGCTGGCAAGGCCCAATTTCCTCTCTGTACACAATCATTGATAATGGGTGGCCATGCCCGAGTAGGTTTGGAGGACAACCTCTATTTGGACAAGGGTATTCTTGCGAAAAGCAGCGCTGAGCAAGTGGCTAAGATCATCCGTATCGCCGGGGAGTTGGGAATCGAACCGGCCTCACCGCAGGAAGCCAGAAGAATACTTGGTCTGAAAGGTATCAAGAAGGTAAATTTTTAGTAGTGTTGAAAAAGTATTGCATGATGACATTGATAACGCAGTTTTTAACGCCAACTTTTTTCCTGCACTGTTTCAGTCTAAAATACACGTCCTGCCGACGTTGCTTGAATTCGAATCTGCTGATCATTGGCCTTCAATCGGTTTTAAAAAATTAAGGATATATGTATGAATCATGTTGCATCGGAACTCATTCTACTCAATACCAGGGACAATGTGGCGGTGTCCCGAACGGCCTTTCCCCGGGGTCAGGTGATTCGCGCCCATGCATTAACCTGCACAAGCGATATACCCGCGGGTCACAAGGTGGCTCTCACACCCATTGCAAAAGATGAACCGGTCTATAAATATGGTGCCCTGATCGGGTATGCAGCACAAGGGATTCAAAAGGGCGACCATGTCCATTCCCATAACCTGTATATGAAAGATGTTTCACGGGAATATTCAGTGGGAACCGATATGGTTGACACCCACTTTACGGACCCATCCCGTCGCCCGACCTTCGAGGGCTATGTCCGGGAAAATGGCAGGGTCGGCACCAGGAACTATATCGGCGTATTGTCAACGGTCAATTGTTCTGCCGGTGTCAGCCATTTTATTGCCGATGCCGTAAACAGGACCTTATCCGACCGGTTTGATACGATCGACGGAGTCGTGGGGTTAAGCCACGGCGCCGGCTGCTGCATGACCATCGGCGGAGAAGGCCTTGACATTCTGCAGAGAACCATGGCCGGATTTGCCCGAAACCCCAATTTCGGCGGCATCCTGGTGGTGGGACTCGGTTGTGAAGTCAACCTTGTCTCAACCTTCATGGACGCAACGCAACTTTCAGAAGGCACCCTTTTAAAAACCCTGGACATCCAGGATCTTGGCGGCACGAGAAAGACTGTGGCCAGGGCCCTTGAGATGATTGAAGCCATGCTGCCCGTGGTGGCATCCGCAAGGCGGGAACCCGTGTCGGCGGAACATATTGTCCTGGGGCTCGAGTGCGGAGGCTCGGATGCCTATTCCGGCATTACTGCCAATCCCGCCCTGGGAGCTGCCGCGGATCTTGTTGTCCGGAACGGCGGTACGGTTGTCCTGGCGGAAACCCCTGAAATATATGGGGCGGAGCATCTGCTCATCCGGCGGGCCGTAAGCCGGAAGGTGGCGGACAAGCTCATCGACAAAATCAGATGGTGGGAAGCCTACACGAAAAAACACGATGCCGAGATCAACAACAACCCGACCCCGGGCAACAAGGAAGGGGGGCTTACCACCATTCTGGAAAAATCCCTGGGAGCCGTGGCCAAGGCCGGCACCACCAATTTGAATGATGTATTCTCCTATGCCGAGCCTGTCACGACAAAGGGCATGGTATTCATGGACACACCGGGATATGACATTGTCTCCATTACCGGCATGATCGCCGGCGGCGCGAATATGATCTGCTTTACCACGGGCCGGGGTACGGTGGTCGGTTTCAAACCCGTTCCAACCCTGAAACTTTCCTCCAATACGGCCGTCTACAATCAGTTGAGCGATGACATCGACATCAACTGCGGCCCGATCATTGACGCGGGCATCCCGGTTAAGGAAATGGGAGAAAAAATCTTTGTATCCATCCTTGAGACCGCTTCGGGGAAAAAAAGCCGGAGCGAGGTCCACGGGTTTGGAGACCATGAATTTGTTCCCTGGCACATCGGAGCGGTATTATAAGGTAAGGAGTATTCAGGTGGCTGTCATCGTTATGTGGTCTTGACCAGGAGGGCCGCCAGATAACTTTCGGGCATACGACCGCTCCCGCGAAAATCCGTATCCTGCCCGAGCGGCTTGATCGAATTCACCCTTTCTCTGCCGCCGGCAACCACTATCTCCTCCAGCGCCTGATGAGAAAGCCCGCTGAAATTCGTCGCTGCCAGCAAAACACCGCCGGGCTCAAGAATCTTGATCGCCGCGTCAATCAGGACGGGAAAATCTTTTTTAACACTGAATATTTTTCCACCATGCCGGGCAAAAGAAGGCGGATCGAGGATCACACAACCAAAACGATTGCCCTTCTTGAGGGCCAGCTTCATATATGTCAAGGCATCGGCCCGGACAAATTCAGACTCGGCGCAATCCAGCCGATTCAGTTCATAGTTTTCGCGGCCGCGCTCCAGGCTCTTGCGGCTGATGTCCACATTGGTAACGCTCGACGCGCCGGAAGCCCGGGCATACACGCCAAAGGAACAGGTGTAGGCGAAACAATTCAGCACCCTGAGCCCTTTTGTCAATTCGGCAACGATCTTCCGATTGCGGCGCATATCCAGAAACAGGCCGCTATTCAGTCCATCGTT
>CAZOHQ010000199.1:0-4659 GCA_964579455.1 uncultured Syntrophaceae bacterium
CGATTTCCGCTAAACCGGTAGTGCCGAGCAGGGGGTTCTGGGAAGGGGTGAAAGGTCTGTGTGATGAATACGGCGCCCTGCTTATCTTCGACGAAATAATCGAAGGTTTCGGCAGGACAGGGAAGATGTTTGCCTGCGAGCATTACCTCACCCCTGACATCCTCGTGCTGGGGAAGTCTATGGGGGGTGGTCTGCTCCCCTTCGCGGGTATTATCGCCAAAGAGCAGCACAACACACTGCAGCACCGTTCCATCGGTCATTACACACATGAAAAGAACGCCCTCTGCTGCACGGCCGCTCTTGCTGAGATTGAATATATAGAAAAGAACGATCTGTGCCGGCACGCGGCGGAACTTGGCGCCTATACACTGAAACGACTGTCTGAGATGAAGGAGAGGCACCCTCTCATCGGAGACGTGAAGGGAGTGGGACTTCATATAGGCATCGATCTCGTTACCGACAGAAAAACCAGGAAGAGGGCCGTCGATGAAGCGGAGATCATCATGTTCAGATGCCTGGAGAAGGGGCTGTCCTTCAAGACGATAGAGGGAAACATCATAACATTGAGGCCGGCCCTTGTAATAACAAGGGAAGAGATGGATACGGCGCTGGACATCCTCGATGAAACAATCGGTGAAGTGGAACAGGGGGCGACGTATTAACACTGGTTTTTGCCAGTAAGTATTATCTTCAGAAAGCCATATGTCCGTCCGGGCGCCACGCTCTGTGGTCCCATGCTCTCTCTGGTAACGAAACAATAACCTGTAGTTATCATAATGCGTATAATTAGTCCTTTGACTTATCTCCTGTAATATTTGAGGATACTTGAAATCGCGTAAGCGATGGAGAACCCTTGGTATTCGGGGATTGAAATCATGTCTGATGAGAAAAGGGGGGGGGATAGTATGAACGTGTTGTGCCTTGGCGGCGCGGGGAAGATATGCGGTGAAGCGGCCCGTGATCTCGTGGAATTCTCCGAGTTCGAAAAAATTACCATAGGCGATTACAATGAAGCGGCCGGCCGTGCTCTCGTAGAAGAGATGAACGACAGCCGGGTTGATTTTGTAAAGGTAAATGTCCTCGAAAAGGAGGAGACGATCAATACCCTTCGAGAGTATGACATCGTTATGGACGGAACAACCATAAAACTCAACGACCGTACGACGGAATGCATTGCGCGTGCGGGCTGCAGCGGGATTAATCTCAACGGCTTCGGGGAAGAATATAAATATGATGACCTATTCAAAAAGCATGGGAAGATACATGTTCCGGGATTCGGCATGACACCCGGAACCACCGACATGATGGTCAGATATGCCGCGGACAGGCTTGACACCGTTGAAATCGTCCTTGTAAGCCACGGGGCATTCCGACCCATCGCCTTTTCACCCTCTATCACCGAAACTACGACCTATGAATATGATCCGGATCTGCCGGGCAGGGTGGTCTTCGAAGACGGAAAATTTATACAGGTGCCTCCATTCGCGAGGGAGCGAGAGATTGAACTGCCGGAACCGTACGGAACCCATCCGCAATGGATCATCCCTCACTCGGAGACGAGGACAGCCTACGAATATCTCAAAGACAAGGGGATACGGCTTATCGAGGTTCGCGGCACCTGGCCACCCGCGAATATGGCGCTCGTAAAGGCCCTGTATGAGTGGGGGTTTATGAGAAACGATACGATACAGGTGGACGGCACCGAAGTCGGTATCATGGACGCCATCGGAAGCTATCTTCAGCAGGCTCCCGAGGGGCAGACCACCGATCTGTACGGATATGCCCTGCACGTCGAGGTTATCGGAAAGAAAGCTGGAAAGAAATATCGGCATATCCTGACTCACACCCACCCTTCATCGGATGGCTCCGTTGAGGGATGGGAAGGACTCAGGGCCTATACCAGGTGCGTGGGGATCCCCCTGTCCATCGGAGTCCAGTTGATCGCGCGCGGCAGGGCTCATGGCACGGGCGCGATAATGCCCGAATTCGCCTTCGATCCGGCCGATGTCTTCTCCGAACTGGAAAAACGTCGGTTATGTATACATGAAGTGATCAACGAGTTATAGGAATGGATAGAGGCACAAGGGCGAATAGTGCTATTGTTCTCTGTACCTTTGCCATACATACGAAATAAAAAAAAATTTTCGCCTGGAAGCCGGAGCTGTCCTTCCATTCTCTGAGAGCTACGATAACCACCGGTTATCTATAGTATAATAATTATTAGTTTGACTTATACTTAAAAGTATATTGTATAAAACGGTAGAGGAATATATAGATGTTTTCTCTTGCCATATAAGGGTTTATGCGCATTTTAAAATCTTTCCTTTCTTTACGATGCCGTTCACTTTATGGTATTATTATTTTGTTTTGAACACGCTAAACATGTAACTGTTTCTCTATACCCGAAAACCATCGGCTGGTCTGTACTCTATACTGCTGATGCTCTTTAAAATGATTGAAAATGTTGATTGTATGCGCCCGCTGATCCCTGCCGCAGGCAATGGGGAATGCGCTCGCAATTCGGTTCACAGTATTCCTGAATGAAAGGGGGTGGGTTATCAGGTTAAAGGTGTCTTGTTTCAATTATAAACAATGATCACTCAAAAGGAGGAACAGTATGAAGATAAAAATATCTTTGGCAGTTCTCGTCATTTTTTCAATCATGGTGGTAGGCGGCAGTGTTTACGCTGCCGATGAAATAACCGCCTACATGGGTACCTCACCCGACAACAACATAGCTATCGTAAACTACATCAAGGCAAAAACAGGAATTCAGATTAATCAGACGTTTCAGTCATTCGGTGAAATTGAAGCCAAGGTAAAGGCCGAAGCTCCCAATTTCAATGCGGATATGTGCCTCGGAGTCGGTTCTCCCCTGACCTTCATGGCAAAGAAGAACAAATGGGCCAGGCCTTACAAGTCTCGTGACTGGCTGGGGGTCAGCAAGGTTTTCGTCGATCCCGCGGGATACTGGTACAACATCGGGAATTTCTCTTTTGTTCTCGTCGGTAATAAGGACGCCCTCGCTAAAAAGGGATACAAGCTCCCCACAAGCTGGCAGGAGCTTCTTGATCCCAAGTGGAAGGGTGAGATCGTCATGGCGTCACCCCTCAGCTCCGGAACGGCGAACATGATCCGCTTCTCCTTCCTCGCCCTCTATGGCGATGATGGGGGGTGGGATTTCCTTGAAAAACTTGACAAAAACATCCATCACTACACCAGAAGCGGCAATGCGCCGACAGACCTCGTCGGGCGCGGCGAATTCATGCTGGGTATCACCTCCGATGAAAACGTCAAGAACAGGCTCGACCAGGGCTATCCGCTTGTCTGGGGCGTTCCTCTAGAGGGTATCGGCTATGACGGAACCTTTGCGTTTATCTTCAGCACAACGAAGGGGAAGCAATTAAGTCTATGCCAGAAGGTAATGGATGCGCTTGGAGACCAGGAATTGAGCGATATCATGGCCAACATTGGGTATATGTCTCCCCGTCCGGCGGCGAACAAACTCTACGGGAAAACTGCGCCGAAATACATCGCTCTGGACCTTGGAAAGTCCGCGGAAGAGAGGCCCAAGAATAACGATATCTGGAAATCGAAGTTCCGAACCACGTACAAATAACAGTTTTTCCAACATCTACGGTTCACTGGTAACTTTCACGCAAAGGGGAGAAGGATGGCTCCAACAGCAACAACCTACCACGCTCAGCTGACAGGATGGGAACGTATCACAGAATTTTTCAACGCGAAATTTATCAACATCCTGGCCTTGCTTTTATTTCTGCTGCTCGCCGTCTTTCTCCTCTTTCCCATATTCGCCGTACTGGTAAAGAGCTTTCAAAGCCCTGAAGGGTTTACACTCGCGCACTACAAGAATTTTTTCACCCATGCGTATTTTTTCCAATCTCTGTATAATACGCTGCTGCTCGGTTTGATAAATACCGTTATATGTGTGGCCGTGGGTTTCTGTTTCGCCTACATGACGACGCGAGGCCCCATGGCCTTCCGAAAACCGCTCAAGATAGTCGCCATGATACCGTTGATCGCGCCTCCGTACCTCTTCGCGCTCTCCCTTATTATTCTCTTCGGGCGCGTCGGGTTGATCACCAAAACGTTCGGTGTTCACTGGGAGATATACGGCTTCGACGGCGTCGTCATAGCCCAGACACTCGCTTTCATACCCCTGGCATTCCTGATGCTGGAAAATAATATCAAATCGCTGAATCCGAACCTTGAGGAAAGCGCCTACGACATGGGCGCGACCGAGGGGACCATCATCAGGACTATTACACTCCCGCTACTCGCTCCCGGACTGCTCAAGGCCGCTCTCCTGGTTTTTGTCATGACCATTGCCGAGTTCGGTAATGCCGCTGTCCTGGGAGGCAGGGTTCCCTTTCTGGCCCCCGACACCTACACAATGATAGTTGGAGAGGCTGATTTCAGCATGGGCAGCGTCCTTTCCGTCATGTTAATCATGCCATGCATCATGATTTTCATAGCCCATAATTACCTGCTCAAGGGTAAGAAATTCACTACGATCGAGGGAAAGCCCATCGCCTCAGAACCGAGAAAGATGAGTCTCTTCGTAAAGGTACCCTTCATTGCCATTACCTTTCTCTTCGGATTCACTATATTTATCTGCTTCGCAGTGGTCATAATGGC